>JBHHVT010000066.1:0-10514 GCA_046754425.1 Nitrospinota bacterium
GTCATTCAATTGAATCGTCATCAAGGCCATCGATTTCAGAGGTAAGATCAAGATTATCTTCATTCATTTTTATATCAGCCCGTCTGTCGGTTTTTCTTCTGTCCCATTTTCTCCTTTCCCCTCTTTTTTCATCGAACCCCTTCTCTTGTCTTCGCCTGTCATGATGGCCCCTCCTGTCTTTTGGGCCGCGCCGTTCTATCCGCCTTCTTGCGGCTTTTCTTCTTTCCTTTTTTCCTTCGTAATCCATTGTTTTTATATTTTACTATCAGCAGCCGGTTGCCCCAATAACGGATCCATCATGGCGATTATCATTCGTCCTGAATTATAATAACAGCTGAACGCCGGTAGTTCTCATACCGTATTTGCAAAAAGTCGGCGTAAGGAGAGTTGATTGAAAAAGTCCGCGAACAGTTCAAAACGCGATAAAATTTTCATGTGTCGTCCGGACCATTTCATGGTGCGATATGTCATAAACCCCTGGATGCAGGGAAACGTGGGACGCACGGACGGAAAAAAGGCAAAAAGGCAGTGGAACGATCTATATAAGATAGTTAGTTCGCGTGCGGAGGTAGAGCTTATCGACCCCGCGCCGGGGATGCCGGATATGGTCTTTACCGCCAACTCCGGGCTTGTTCTCGATAACGATGTGATTTTATCGCACTTCGCATATCACCAACGCCAGCCGGAAGAGCCGCTTTTTAAACGATGGTTTGAGGAGCGCGGATATAACGCGCATATGACGCCGCCGGACGTAATGTTCGAAGGCGGCGGTGACGCTCTTTTTGATGCGGACGGCGGCAGGCTGTGGGCCGCTTACGGAAACAGAAGTTCTCTGGAGGTTCACCCGTTTCTCGCGTCCACTTTCAATATTGAGGTCGTCAGCCTGCGGCTCACCGACCAGAGGTTTTATCATCTGGATACCTGTTTTCTTCCCTTGCCGGACGGATGCCTGCTCTACTACCCGGAGGCGTTCGACACCCGGTCGAACCGCTTGATTGAGGAGATTGTTCAAGCCGACAAACGCATCATCCTGGGGCACGAAGACGCCGTTGCGTTTGCCGCCAATGCAGTGTGTGTAAATCGTACGATTATCATGAACCGTTGTACCAGCATTTTGCGCGGAAAGCTGGAGTCGTGCGGGTTTGAAACAGTAGAGACCGATCTATCAGAGTTTATGAAAGCGGGAGGCAGTGCGAAATGTCTTACTCTAAAGCTTACCGAAACAGGCTCGGTAAAAAGGAGCGCCAGCACGACCGTCAAAACCAGAAAGCTCGTCACCGAGGGTCAGCTAATCGACTCGCGGATTATGAGCAGGGTTTGTGACGCCGTGGTGGACGGGGGCGGTTCCTTCATCGTTCGCGGAATGCATCTCGGACAACAACGCAACGAACTTTCACGAGCGGAGATAGATATATCAGCGCCCGACCCGGAACTGCTTGAACGTCTTGTTCAAAAAATAATCCGCCTCGGCGCGCATCTTCCGATGGGCGAAGCTAAAGATGCAAAACTCGAAACGGTAACGCATGACGGCGTGGCGCCGGAAAGTTTTTACAGCACTACCATCTATAACACGCATGTAAGGATTAACGGTAAATGGCTGAATGTAGATAAACAGCGAATGGACGGAGTCATTGTCGTATCCGATGGATCGGCGCGCTGTACCTTGTTGCGCGATCTGAAAAAAGGGCAGCTCGTCGTAACCGGCGGGGAAGGCATCCGCGTTACCCAAAACGTTGTAGAAACAAACCGGGGTGACCGGTTCGGCTTTATGGCGTCCGGCATATCGAGCGAACGTCGCGTGGAGTTGGCAATAGAAAGAATAGCCTGGGAGATGAACCGGATTAAGAATAGCGATGGCCGCATCATTATTGTGGCCGGTCCCGTAGTGGTACACACCGGAGGCGCTGACTACCTTGCGCGGCTTGCACGGCTCGGCTATATTCAAGGACTGCTGGGCGGCAACGCGATAGCCGTGCATGATATAGAGCAGGCGATGTTCGGGACCAGTCTGGGAGTCGACTTGGGTACCGGACGATTGGTGGAAGGGGGCCATCGCAATCATATCGCCTCTATAAACCGAATCAGGAATGCGGGCTCTATGAAAAAGGCAGTGGAAAAGGGAATAGTTAAATCCGGCCTTTTTTACGAGCTTATAAAAAACGAAATACCATTCAGTCTTGCCGGCTCCATTCGAGACGACGGACCACTGCCGGAAACAGAGATGGATTTAATAAAGGCGCAGGATGATTACGCCAGATTAATTTATAATGCTCAAATGATATTGATGCTTTCAACAATGCTTCATGCAATAGGTACCGGAAACATGACGCCCGCGGGCGTTAAGCTGGTCTGTGTGGATATCAATCCAGCTGTGGTTACAAAACTGACGGACCGAGGCAGCCTTGAGTCCATTGGCGTCGTCACGGACGTGGGGCTTTTTCTATCACAGCTTGTAACAAGACTGGAAGCGTTTGGCTCATAACCGGCAAAGGACTGCCGCTCGATAAGGATAACGCATCAGTCAACAGCGATAATCAGATAACACTTGGAAAAATGAAAAGATTCATATGAAATATAACTTATGACATTAAGCAGATAAAATACTATCCGATTTTCTCAAGAATTCTATCCAAATCCTCACTGGAATAATACTCTATGGTAATAATACCGCCACCTTTACGATTTTGTTTAACTTCGACTTTAGTTGATAGGGACTTTTTTAGTTTATCGGCAATCTCAATGGTATATATACCCGGTTCGGGTTGGGTTTTTGCTCTAGATTGTCTTTTTGTCCTGCCTTCGACCTGTCGCACATTTAATCCCAAATTTAAAATCTGAAGACGCATCTCGAGCATTGCGGTTTTCGTTTCGCAAGCAAGTAGCGCACGGGCATGTCCGCTAGTCAACCTTCCGTTGGATAGGTCATTCTGTATTACATCCGGTAGTTTCAGCAAACGTAATGAATTCGCAATTGTCGAACGATCGCGGCCGACTTTTTTTGCTACGCCTTCCTGGGAAAGTTTGAAATCATCCATGAGAAATCTATACGCCTTTGCTTCCTCAATCGGGTTGAGGTCCTCTCTCTGTATATTTTCTATGATTGCAAGCTCAAGGGCTTCGGACTTTTGAATACTTTTAATAATGGATGGAATTGTTTTTAACCCCAAATATTTTGTGGCCCTCAGGCGGCGCTCGCCTGCAATCAGTTCGTAGCCGTCATCCAGTTTATGCAGTAATACCGGCTGTATTACGCCTTTTTCCTTTATGGAGGCGGCAAGCTCCTTTAGAGCATCATTCTTAAAGACTTCTCTTGGCTGATACCTGTTTGTCTTAATCTCCCCTACTGGTACATCTGTAACTCTTAAAGCGGACTTACCTTCCTGATCCGCGAACAGGGCATTAAGTCCTTTTCCGAGCGCTTTTCTGGATGTCATTTATACTGATCCAACAGTTTTTCGTCCGTTATATTTTTCTTTGCATCTCAAGATCAGCTCCCTGGCGAAATCTATATATGCGTCCGAACCTTTTGACCTGGCATCGTATAGAGATATCGGCAGACCGTGGCTTGGCGCTTCGGACAGCCGTATGTTACGTGGAATAATTGTATTGAATACGTTGCCCTGATAATTATCCTGGACTTCCTTGACAACCTGCGTCCCTAAAGAGGTGCGCTTATCGTACATCGTAAAAAGCACACCTTCTACTTCGAGCCCGGGATTGTAAGAACCGCGAATCATCTCGATTGTGTTCGTTAAAAGCCGGAGGCCTTCGAGCGCATAAAACTCCGTCTGCAAGGGAATGATTACAGAGTCGGCCGCCGTAAGTGAATTAATGGTAAGAAGACCAAGCGACGGCGGACAGTCGATTATAATGTAATCGAACTCCATGTCCAAATTATTCAATACCTTTTTAAGCCGATAATGTCTGCCTTCTTCAGAGATAAGCTCAATTTCGGCTCCAATAAGGTTTATGTCAGACGGTAGCAGGTATAGGGACTCTACAGCTGTTTTCTTTATTGAGGACGGTGTGATGCTACCGGTAAGCAATGCATCGTAGACCGAATCACCGTTCGTGGGGCGAAAACCGAGGCCGGATGTAGCGTTAGCCTGCGGATCGATATCAATTATCAAAACCTTTTGATCGGCGATTGCAAGACAAGCCGCTAAATTTATGGCAGTGGTTGTTTTGCCGACGCCGCCTTTTTGGTTGGAAATTGCCAGGGTCAGTTTCATTTATCAGAAGTTTATCAATACTGGACTAAGGGGGCAAGGAAAAATTAGGCCGGAATTATGAATGTTTCACGTGAAACAATTTTATAAGGAAGAAAGTAGATATACTAAAACGCCTGTTATAAGAAGTTGCAGATCGAAAAATAGTTCAAAAAGTCTCGTTTTGCCCTTTTCCTGGGTGAAACTGTAATAGACCAACCCAAGCAGGTAAACACTCCCAGCTAAAAAGCCGAATATCTCCCACCCGACAGTGCCGGCAAAATATCCTGTCAACAGCATGATAATCATCGTAACAACGAAACCGTAAAGGAGCCGTGAAGCTTTTTCCTTCCCAAGGACAATCTGAATTGCCTCCCTGCCTACAATTTCATCTTCACGTATGTATCTCAGGCCCAAAATTGCGGTCCTTATGTACGCAAACGTAAAGGCATATAGAAATGTTAATACAATCAGGATTGAATGTGGAGAATAGATGAACGGAATCAGTGCTGTGATTATGCCCCACGCAAAAGCTACAAAAAGCTCTTTCGATGCCGGTATATCTTTCAATTTGACAATGGACAAGGTTTTTTTCAACGGTGCAAACGGCATTTCATAATTTGTACCGAATATCACAACTGACGAATAGAGTAAAAATGCAGTGTACCCAAGCTGCCACGAAAAGTAAAAACCGGCCGACAACGAGCCTAATCCTAACGCCCAGAAAACGATTTTTCCTTCCTTGTGGTAACGCCCCCGCCGAGAAAGTGACTTTCTCGAATCGTCTGTTCTTAGAAGTTGGCTCAACAGGTATGTGGATAATACCGCAAAAAACGGCACTGCCAGAAGTGGTGTAGTTGTAACGCCCTTCAATAAAACAATATTTGCAAATGCGAGAGCGGCGGCACCCAATGCGAGGAAGAGGTTTGATTTTGCAAGTATGTTAATACCCTTGTCTAAAAGGTACGGTAAGCGGGCCATAACATCGGAGCCTGTGCGGAGCTTTTCAATCACATCGTCAATAACCCATTTTGGAGTTGAGGCGCCGGCGGTGACGCCAATCTTTTGATAGCCGTTTAACATTTTGAGGTCCAGATCTTCGCCGGTCTCTACCTGTATAGCCTTCACTCCCTTTTCACGCGCTATCGATGTCAGGCGCGCCGTATTAGCGGAGTTCGAACCACCCACAACGATCATCGCTTCTACCTCTGATGCAAGCCGGATGACCTCGTCCTGCCGGTCGATTGTCGCATCGCAAATCGTATCTCCAACCTGTAAATCCGGATATCTATCTTTAAGAATTTCAATAGCTTTTTCGTATTTCTCCTGATCGCAAGTAGTCTGTGCGGCGACAAATACCTGTTTTAAATCAGGAAGTTTGAGCGCGTCTTCCGGTTTTGCGATAATATACACGTCGGTCTTTGCAAATCCTTTTAGTCCGATCACCTCCGCGTGCCCTTCATCGCCTACAATAACGATCGAATATCCTTTTCCGGAATATTTCTTAATAAGACCCTGTACTTTTGCTACCAGCGGACATGTCGCATCGTTAATCGAAAGCCCGGTTGATTTAATTTCCATACGCTTCTCAGGCGTAATTCCGTGTGTACGGATAATAACGGAGTCGCTATCCAGCTCTTTTATATCGCTTATGGTATGTATATTTTTACTTTCCAGCAGCTCTATCAACTGCGGGTTATGTATCAACGGGCCGAAAGTGTAAACCGGTTCGCTTTCGCCGCGGGCGGCTTCGAGTGTGATATCGATGGCCCTTTTTACGCCCCAGCAAAAACCGGCGGTCTTCGCTAGCTTAATTTCCATAGTCTCTGGATTTTCTCACTTACTTTAAAAGTAAGCAACCGTGCCGTATCTGCACGAACAGTTTGCTCGCACGTATGCAGGCGATCACTTTGAAATTACCCAATTACATTTTTCGCCGCCTTGCCGTTGTAAGGGCGAGTTGCACACCTACAATGAAAAAAAGGATGCCGTTTGTTAGAGCGACCGCATAATTCTGCTCACGTAGTGAGTTGTGGTAAACTTTCGCCGTGTTTGGTGTTGAGGGACTTATCGTCTTTACGGGCAAAATAGCCGGTTTCTTATGGGGCATGCCAATGCTCGTTCTCTTGGGCGGTACCGGTGTATATCTGACATTGGGTCTTCGCGGAATTCAAATCCGCAAAACTTTCTACGCACTGCGCCTTTTGATAAAGTCGAGAAAACAGGAGGCGCGCGACGAAGGTGACATAACTCCTTTCCAGGCCCTTACGACGGCGCTTTCCGCCACCGTCGGAACCGGCAACATTGCGGGCGTTGCCACTGCGATTGCGGCCGGCGGACCGGGCGCTCTATTCTGGATGTGGTTTATGGGCGCGATAGGCATGGCTACCAAGTTTTCCGAAATATTCCTTAGCCTTAAATTCCGTGAAGTGGGGCCGGACGGCAAGATGTGCGGAGGACCCATGTACTACATAGATAAAGGTCTCGGCACGCGGTGGCTGGCGGCCATTTTTGCATTATGTGGAATTGCGGCATCGCTGGGTCCCGGCAACATGGTACAGAGCCATTCAATTGCCGTGGCGTCGAGGAATCTTTTCGGGCTTCCTCCTTATGTTACCGGCGCCATCGCCGCATTTTTCGTCGGTATCGTAATATTGGGAGGTATCGTAAGGATCGGAAAGGTTACCGAAAGACTTGTGCCGTTCATGGCGCTTATCTATGTAGCCGCTGGCTTGTCGATTATCCTTTTAAATATTGATAAACTTCCGGGAGCCTTGTATCTCATTATCTCATCTGCTTTCAGTCCCGTTGCGGCCGGCGGCGGATTTGCCGGAGCGATGGTTGCGGATGCGCTCCGGTACGGCGTTGCGCGCGGAACGTTTTCCAATGAATCGGGCCTCGGCTCCGCGCCGGTAGCGCATGCGGCGGCGATTACACATTTGCCCGGAAGACAGGCGCTTATCGGCATGATAGGCGTTTTCATCGATACGCTGGTTATCTGCAGTATTACAGGTGTAGCTATTGTTATCACAGACACATGGGATTCCGGACTAACAACAGTAGACCTCACGACACACGCCTTTAATATCGGCCTTCCCGGTCCAAGCTGGGGCGGTCTTATCGTAAGCGTTGGGATCATTCTTTTTGCGTTCACGACTTTTTTGGGATGGTCTTATTACGGACTGCAATTCGTCGAATACCTCTTCGGTATTAAAGCGGCCCTTATATACCGCTGGGTCTTCGTCGCCGTGGTGTTTTTGAGCGCTAACATAAAAGTGGATCTTGTTTGGAACGTGGTGGATATACTCGTGGCGATCATGGCCATACCAAACGTTATCGCTCTTATCGGACTCAGCAGGCTTATCTTCTCATCCGCCAGAGAGGATGAAGAACTGTCGTGATAAATATTCGGGGGAAGCGAAAATGAAATCTTTTGGAGATGAAAATAAAAAGCATTTCAATATCAAGGAAGCCGAGGAATTCAGCGATAAAGAATTCGTTCGAAAACGGCTTTTTGAAACGTCGGATATGAATTTCAACATCTACTGCATCCGGCCGGGACAGCAAAACCCCATGCATAAACATCCCAATTCCGATGAGATTCTCTACTTCGTGGAAGGAACCGGCGAATGTATCGCGGGTAATGACACTTACAAGGTAAAACCGGGCGACGTTGTGTTGGTTCCGAAAAACGCTTCCCATGCAATTCTCAATATGCATGAATCGGACGACATGGTTTGCGTCCTTGCACAGTCGCCTCTGCCGTGCGACCACCTTTCAGCGTGTTGCCGGTAAGAGCGGTTCAGTGCGGAAAAAGCTAAGGTAAAGTTACAATTTATTGATATAATACTACACTGTTCATCATCGAATGTGGCACCCGGGTATCCGGCTAACGTTACTGCATTTTTTTAGGGGGGCGAAAATAGTGCGCGAAAGGTTTAAGCCGAGGGAAGTAGACAGATCGGAGTTGTTTGCCGCCAGGTTTGTCAGCCGGATAACTATAATAATCATTGCTTCCGCGGTTGTAGGAGCGCTTATCGTCGCATCCATGCTGGAGCGCGACCTTTCAAAAGGATACGCGGAGGCGATCTTCTCCATATCCGAGGCCTCGGGACTGTTAACATCAACTGTAATATATTCCGTCCTTTTTCAAATCCTTATCGCCATTCCGATACTGGCGATTGTGGTGATACTCGTCACGCACAAGGTTGTCGGCCCTATGTACCGTTTTTCCTCCATATTCCGCGAAGTGGCGGTGGGAGAACTCAGAAATACATCAAGGATAAGGCAAAAAGACCATTTGCGCTCGACGATGGAGTCCATAAACGACATGAAAACCGACCTGCTTGGGTTTATTGAATCATGCGATGAAAAAAGCGGCAACATAGGGAAGATGCTGGAGCGACTGGAGAAAGCGTCCGAATCGGATAAGGGCGAAATCGTTCGTGAATTGCGTGAAGAGGCCGCCGCCCTGGGCAACCTGACAGAACAAATTAAAACCGCCGAAAGCGGTTCCGGCGGAACAGACTGACCGATGCGGCGCGGCTTTAAAATTGGAGGCCTGATAACAGCAATGGCCGTTTTATCTATTGTCGCTTTTGTTTACGCCACGCACGTACCGGAGCACAACAAGGTAGGGGACTGCACTCGGTGCCATCTTAACGATCCGCTGGCCCCCCTGGCGCCCGGCGAGCGCCTCCTTTTTACACAAGATATAGTGCAGATATGTTCCAGGTGCCATCCAGGCGCGGTTACGCTCTCGCATCCTGTAGGCTCCACCGTTTCGACGCCTCTGCCGCCGGAGTTCCCTCTTGACTGGAAGGGCCAGACTACCTGCACGACTTGCCATTTCTTTCATAATGAACAGTTTCCGTTTTTCATGAGATCGGGCCTTAGCGGTAAGAACTTCTGTCTGCAGTGCCACACGATGAACTTTTTCACGCAGATGCTGGACGCCGGAACATCATTGAATCAAGCGCATCTGATCACAGGTCTCGATGCCGCCGTACAGCTTGGTTATATAGACCCGGTCTCGCTGGACTGCCTCGGCTGTCACGACGGCGTCACCGCGTCCGAAGTTAGGATTGCGGTATCGGCGGGAGGCGTCCTGCAACACGGCGCTTCGTCATCGCACCCCATCGGAACCGACTACGCCGCGTTCTCGAATGCCGATACGTCCGTTACGCCGATAAATTTGCTGCCGCCGGAAATCCTTTTGGTGGACGGCAAAGTGGGCTGTCCCACCTGCCATGTGCCTTACAACACTGTGCACGGGGCGCTGGTAATAACGAAAAAAGGAAGCAAGCTATGCTTCACCTGTCACAAGATGTAAAGGAGATACGGTAGTGAATCAAAACGTCGCTGATATGCCGGCGCCTACGAAACCGCCGCTGCACAGGCGCAAGTTCCTTATCAATAAGAGCGAACAGCTAAAGATAGCCTTTTACCTCACGGCGGTTATCGCGCTCGTTATCGCGGTTTCATCGGCAGTGCTCTACAGGCTGATGAACAATGCGATAGAAGCCGTGATGTTTTCATCACACCTGAAGTTACATAAGCTGGGCGAGGCATTCATGCCTATACTTGTTAAAGTCAACATCGCCTACTTCGTCGCGGTGATAGCGATATCGTGCGGACTGGCGTTCTTCCTTATCCATAAACTTAACATCGCACTGCGCAGACTGAATTTCGACATTACAAGAGTGGGGCGTCTCGATTTAAGCCACATGGAGCGGTTTAGCCGGATAAAACTTATGGATGGCATGAAGGACGCCTTCAACGAAATGGTTCTGTCCCTTAACAACAAGATGACATCCCTTGCCGCGAGTTCCGACAAGATTTCCGCACTGACCGCTTCCGACGATATAGACATCGCCGCAGTGAAGGCCGAAATCAAATCCATCAAAGATACACTCGACAGCCTCACCCGCTGACCACCTTGCAGGTGGACGCAACTTGCTGGCGCCAGTGCCGTGGTGCCCTCTGAGTTTCACGCATAAGACAGCAACAAGAATATTCTTCTTATGTGTGTGATAAATACTCAACACCATCAGATATTATCAGGTCCTTATCATTATTTTCTGATTGTATTTCAAACAAAAGTTGCCTTTCTTGAGAATTAGTTTTTATTAGGATCTTCTTTTGGTATTTATTTTTTTTGCATGCACTGATTAATAATTGAATGGCTTCATCTAATGTTTCTGAGGATCGTTGGACTTTAACAGGAACAGGAACCATAGTACCGTTGATTTGCAAAAAACCATCGATACCTTTATTTCTCTGTACAGGCACTGCTTTAATTTTATT
>JBHHVT010000067.1:0-10430 GCA_046754425.1 Nitrospinota bacterium
TTAGGCGAGGGTGTCTTACCGAATTTCACCCCCACCTCCTTCTGTAAGCGCGTCGCTTTTAATCCTTTCATAGCGCAATCATTTAAGGATAGAATTAGTCGGATTATGTCATTGATAGTCCAGAAGTACGGCGGAACATCGGTCGCGGATATCGACCACCTGAAGAGAGTTGCCGGACTCGTTGAAAAACGCAGCAAGAGCTGCGACAGGCTGGTAGTCGTGCTGTCGGCAATGTCGGGACAGACCGATTCGCTTCTTAAAATGGCGCACGAAGCGAGCGAGCGTCCTGACGAGCGGGAACTCGATATGCTGCTGTCGTCAGGCGAGCGGATAACTGTTCCGCTTCTTGCAATGATTTTGAAATCCAAAAGGCTGGCCGCCGTCAGTCTTACCGGCAGGCAGAGCGGCATCTTCACGAACGGTATGCACACAAAGGCGAGAATAAAAAATATCGAACAAAAGCGGATAGAAAGATGGCTGGACAAAGGTTATATTGCGGTGGTGGCCGGTTTTCAGGGCTATAGCGAAGAGGCGGATACCGTCACGACGCTGGGCAGGGGCGGTTCGGACACGACGGCTGTTGCGCTGGCGGTGGCGCTGGAAGCGGAGCGGTGCGAGATTTTCACCGACGTGGACGGCGTATACACAACCGATCCGAACATCGAACCGTCCGCGCGCAGGATTGAAAAAATCTCCTACGAGGAGATGCTGGAGATGGCGGGACTTGGCGCAAAAGTGCTACAGGTAAGGGCGGTCGGAATGGCCGCGAAATATCGAATGCCGATTTTGGTAAAATCGTCGTTCAGGGATGGACCGGGCACAATGGTCGTTTCGGAGGATGAATCTATGGAATCTGTTCTTGTATCCGGGGTCGTTTACGACAAAAACCAGGCGAAGCTTACTGTTGCCGGAATACCGGACAGGCCCGGCATTGCCGCGAAAATTTTCGAGTTCGTGGCGGCGGAAGAGATAAACGTGGATATGATTATACAAAACATCGGCCGCGAAGGCACCACGGACCTCACTCTCACCGTACCGCTTACGGACGCCAAAAAGGCCGTTACACAGCTTGAAAAGGCGGCAAAAGAGGTAGAAGGCGGAAAGGTCCTGGTAGACGAGGAGATAGGTAAAGTATCTATCGTAGGAATCGGCATGCGTTCACACACGGGCATCGCGGCAAAAATGTTTTCCATAATGGCGGAGGCAGGCATCAACATACAGATGATATCGACCTCCGAGATAAAGGTCTCCTGCGTGGTCGCCAAAAAGGACGTGGAGAAAAGTGTGAAGTTACTACATAAGAGCTTTGAACTGGAAAAGGCAAAATGAGCGCGGAACAGCTTTTTTTATACGATTCGACACTGCGGGACGGGACGCAGGCGGAGGAGGTCTCTTTTTCTTTGGAGGACAAACTGCGCATAACGGAAAAACTTGACGATCTCGGCATCCATTATGTGGAAGCCGGCTGGCCCGGCTCCAATCCGAAGGACGAGGCATACTTTAAAGAGGTAAGAAAACTGAAGCTCAAGTCTATCCGCGTGGCGGCATTCGGCAGTACGCACCACCCGAAGAACAGCGCCGCGAAAGATAATAATTTAAAACTACTGCTTCAAAGCCGGGCGCCGGTCGTCACCATCGTCGGCAAGACATGGAATATCCACATTAAAGACGTTTTGCGCGTTTCAAAACCGCATAACATCAAACTTATTACCGACTCCGTGCGCTATGTAAAACCCAAAGTCGAAGAGGTAATCTTCGACGCGGAACATTTCTTCGACGGCTACAAGAGCGACAGTGAATATGCGGTGGAGTGCCTGTTGGCGGCACAGGACGCCGGCGCGGACTGGATCGTGCTTTGTGATACGAACGGCGGCTCCCTGCCTCACGAAGTCTTTGCAATCGTGTCGGACGTCAGGCGCGCAATCTCATGCAAAATCGGAATTCATTGCCATAACGATTCCGGCCTCGCCACCGCAAACAGCATAATGGCGGTCATCGCGGGAGCCAGGCAGCCGCACGGCACAATCAACGGCATGGGGGAACGGTGCGGTAATGCGGACCTTTGCAGCGTTATCCCTACACTCCAACTGAAAATGGGGGAAAGGTATAAATGCCTGCCTGCCGCCAAATTGAAAAAACTGCGAGACACTTCGCTGTTCGTCTCCGAGATGGGAAACATGAGGCCGTTATTTAACCGGCCGTATGTGGGACAAAGCGCGTTCGCGCACAAGGGCGGCCTGCACGTTGACGCCGTATTGAAAAACCCGAAAACATACGAGCACATCGAACCGGAAAAAGTCGGGAACAACCGCCGCATCCTTATCTCGGACCTTGCGGGCAAGGGGAGCATTCTGGCAAAAGCGAAGGAGTTCGGTATCGACCTGGACTCCAGGGAGCCGGAGGTCAGGGAACTTGTGAACAAGGTAAAGGAGCTTGAAAGCCAGGGGCTTCAATTCGAGGCCGCGGAAGGCTCCCTGGAAATCCTGATTAGGAAGATCAAGGGGCAGTGGAAAAAACTGTTCGAAGTTATCCGTGCCAGGGTAATCGTCTCCATCTCCACCGACAGCCAGCCGCAGTTCAGCGAAGCGGTTATAATGGTAAGGACGCCTGACGGGGGAATACACCACTCGGTCGCCGAAGGCAACGGCCCCGTAAACGCCCTCGACGAAGCATTAAGGAGCGCACTTACGAAGTACTACCCGGAGCTGAAAAACATTCAGCTCCGCGACTTCAAAGTTCGGATTCTTGACGAGAAATCAGGGACGTACGCGAAAACCAGGGTGCTCATAGAGTCCGGCGACGAAACCGGGAAGTGGGGCACCGTCGGCGTTTCGGAAAACATAATTGAGGCCAGCTGGCAGGCGCTGATAGATTCAATCGACTACCGTCTGCATAAAAAAGTGAAGAGGAAAAAGTGAAAACGGACTACTACACTATTTCAAACGTGGGATATAAGCGGAAAAACAACGAGGATTATATGCTGGTAGCCGCGGAACTCGGTCTTTACATGCTGGCGGACGGCATGGGCGGACATCTCGGCGGTGAAGAGGCGAGTAAATTGGCTCTAACCACTATTAAGCGGTTTTTCGAGGAAAACCCGAACATTACCGAGGAGGAGATTAACAAACTGCAGGAATTCCCGGACTCCCTATCGCTTTCCGCCCGTAAGCTCTCTTACGCGATAATAAAAGCGAACGCGGATATTATTAAAAAAGCCGAAACTGATCCGGATCTCAACGGTATGGGAACGACAATCGTCGCGATTCACGAGTCGCTGGGCGATCTTTACCTGTCTCACGTCGGCGACAGCCGCATCTACATGCTAAGGGACGGCACTTTCAGGCAGGTGACGGAGGACCATTCCGTTTTCAACGAGGAAAAGAAAAGGGGAATCCTTTCTGTGGCACAGCTTAAGGAAATGCCGTTTGGAAAGCGATTGGTAAGGGCGCTCGGACACATGGACAAGTCGCTCGTAGATCTACAGGTCGTCCACCCGCAGAGGGGGGACGTCTTTTTACTCTGCTCGGACGGCCTTACGGACATGGTGGAGGACGAAGGCATCGAACAGACTCTTAAAGAGTCGAGTGAAGACATGGAGAAGGCCGGAAACGAGCTTGTTAGAAAAGCATTAAACGGCGGCGGCGCGGACAACATATCAATTGTCCTGTTGAGAATTAACGAACTATAAAAACCTCAGCGGTTACGGAAGAAAAAAGCGGCACTCATGGATGAGAAATGCTGAGCACGGAAAAAACAGAAGATACCGATAACATCATAAATCTTGTAGCGGGAGTGATGGGCGCGTACAGTGCGGCCTATTTCAGTTATGACGCCAAGTCGGGCGACCTGCGGCTCTCCGCCGGTTTCTCACACAGTAAAAACTTCAATCGCGGCGCCGTTTTAAAGTCCGGGCAGGGAATGCTGGGATGGGTGGTAAGAGAGAAAAAGAGCCTCGTCGTAAAGGAGTTCGACCGTAACACGACGGACCTGAAAATATACGATAAAAAAGAAAACATCAAATCACTCATCGCCGCGCCGGTGATTGACGGCGTGAGGCTTACCGGCGTACTGTGCGTCGACAGCAGGCGTGCCAACCATTTCGGCACAAGGGACATGAAAACGCTCAGCGAATTCGCGGCCGCTCTTTCCAGAAGCGGCTCAAGGTTTAAAAGGGAGCAAAAACTGATGAGCGATGCCGCCAACATTGTGTCTCTCGATAAGATTGCCCATGAGCTTGCGTCGTCAAAACGGATATCGGATATGGTGAGGACGCTTTATCGGGAACTGGGGGGCCTGATGGAGCACTCCCGGTTCGTCTTCGCGCTAAAGTCGCCCGATGAAGGCGAATTCCACCTGATACCCGAACCTTCCGCAGATGACCGCGATATAAAAAAGATCCCCTTAAAGCTGAACGAATCGCTCATCGGCTGGGTGATAAAGAAAAACCGACCGCTAAACCACTCCGACCTCAGCGATAACCCCGGCAAACACGGGCTGAACGCCGCCGATCATGCAAGACAGGGACACCGCTCCTTCCTGGGTGTGCCGATGGTGGTGCGAAAACACGTTGTCGGAGCGCTTGCGGTATTAAGCACGGAAAAAAACGCTTTCCTTCAGCGCGAAATGAGGATTCTTTCGGTACTCGGAGCAATAGCCGCCTCGCACGTGGCGGGCGCGTACGTTTACGGACAGTCGCTCGCCTCTAAAAAGATAGACTCGCTTACCGGCCTGGGTAACTACTACCACTTTCAGGATAAGATAAAATCCAATTCGCTGCCTGGCGCGGTTTTAATGCTGGACATTATAAACTTCAGCAGGATTACGGCGCAGTATTCGGTCGATACGGCGGACTCCGCGCTTATCGAAGTGGCGAAGTTTTTAAAACGGATCGTTGGCAAGGAAGGATTCGTAACGCGCTACTACGGGGACGTCTTCCTTATCTTCCTGCCGGAACACGACAGGGAAGAGGCCTTTTTGGCGGCGCAAAAACTGCTCGACATCATGAAGGCCAAAAACTTCATGATTAACGACAAACAGGTTGCGTTCGACGGCAGGATCGGCATCGCGCTCTATCCGAAAAACGGGAAAAATGGCAGCGACCTGATAAAAAAATCGTTCTCCGCACTTAAAAGCGCCGAAAGCCGCCCCGGCGGCATTAACGTGGCCTTCTACGAAAGCCGTGCCCCTACCCGCTTATAAAATCCCGCCAAAAATGAAAATACTGGTCATCGGTGCGGGAGCGGTGGGCGGCTACTTCGGCGGGAGGCTCGCGCGAGCCGGGCACGAACTCTATTTCATCGCTAGAGGCGATCACCTGAAGGCGATTAAGAAGGACGGGCTTTTCGTAAAGAGTCCGCAGTCGGATTTCCATATTAAACCGCGCGCCGAAGGGCGGTTCGAGCCTATTGACAGTCTCGACCTGATAATGGTCTGCGTAAAGCATCACTACCTCGATGGAGTTCTGCCGATTGTAAAAGAGCAGGCGGGCGAAAACTGCATCGTCATAAGTCTGTTAAACGGCGTTGACAGCGAAGATATCCTTATGGACGCCGTAAAGAGGAACCAGGTTATCGGCGCTATTGCGTATATCGGATCGGAACTGACCGCGCCTGGTAGGATACGCCATACGGCGGCCGGGAAGATAACGCTGGGGGAGATGGACTGTACCGAAACGCGGAGGCTCGAAAACCTGAAAAAAGTGTTCAATGACGCCTCTATTCCATGTGGGACGTCCAGCAATATCCGTAAGGCGTTTTGGGAAAAACTGATGTGGAACGTAGGTTTTAACGGCCTTTCGGCGTTGACCGGTCGATCTGCCCAAGAGATTTTAGCTCACAAACCGACCGAAACGATCGTGCGCCGCCTGATGGAGGAGCTTGTAGCGGTTGCCGCCGGAACGGGGATCGGGATTGACCCGCAAATGATTGATAAACAAATGGATTTTACGAAAAAGAGCGATGTAATCATCCCGTCCATGCTTCAGGATGTAAGAAGAGGCAGGAAAACAGAGATAGATATTATGAATGGAAAAATTGTGAACGAAGGGCTAAGGCAAAGAATATCAACGCCTTATAATGACAGTATATGGGCCGCCGTATCGCTGCTTGATTTTGATTACCGTAACAGGCAAGATTGAATTAAGAGGGGAATTGTCTCACATGAGTAGAGTGCCTATTAGCATTGAGGTTCTGCGTTGGGCCTTGGAACGCTCACACCAGACAGTAGATGACCTGCAGAACAACTTTCCAAAAATCGAAAAATGGTTTACAGGTGAAGCACAACCGACTCTCAGGCAACTGCAATCTTTGGCAATAAAAACACTCACACCCCTTGGCTTTTTCTTCTTACATGAACCTCCTGAAGACCGCTTACCATTTCCATTTTTTAGAACACATAGCGATCAGCTTCTGACCACACCATCTCCCGAACTTCTGCAAACCGTCCAAGTGATGCAGCAAAGACAGATATGGATGCGCGAATATCTGATCGAGGAAGGTCAAGACAGACTCCCGTTTGTAAACTCTTCTAGGGGTCAGGATGAGGTTGCGTCTGTCGCACAGCTTATTAGACAAACACTGCGCCTTGAGGAAGGGTGGGCTGCTAGACAGACAACTTGGACGGAAGCTTTCCGTGCTTTTCGAGAAGCCATAGAAGAAGCAGGTATACTTGTTGTTGTTAACGGCGTTCTAGGGAATAACACACACCGCAAACTTAATCCTAGTGAATTCCGCGGTTTCGTTCTGGCAGACGATTATGCTCCCCTTATATTTGTTAACGGCGCTGATAGCAAGGCGGCGCAAATGTTTACGCTCGCCCATGAAGTAGCGCATGTATTCCTTGGCAGTAGCGCAGGTTTCGACTTGCGTGAAATGCAACCGGCAGATGATCCAACTGAACAGGTTTGCAATCGCGTAGCAGCTGAATTTCTTATTCCAGAAAATGAGCTACGTTCTCTATGGCATACATTCGTAAACGATTCAGAACCTTTTCAAGAGATTGCGCGAATGTATAAAGTTAGTGTACTTGTAGCTGCTCGCAGGGCCTTGGATATTGCTCTTATTGATAGAAATACGTTCTTGGAGTTTTATAGAGCCTATCTCAGCGATGAACGCCGAAAAGCGGCAAGTAGAAAACCGGGAGGAGATTTTCATAACACCCAAAATGTACGTGTTGGACAGCGTTTCGCGTCTATTGTGCTCAGGGCAGTAAAGGAAGGTAAGTTACTTTACTCTGAAGCCTACAAACTAACAGACCTTTACGGTGCAACTTTTGACCGTTATACATCCTCTATTTATATCGGAAAACACTAACTGTGCCCGATGATAAGTATGTTCTCGATGCCAATGTTTTTATGGAAGCTGCGGAACGTTATTATGCCTTCGATCTGGTTCCTGCATTTTGGGATAGCCTGATCAACCTTTCAAGCAGCGGTCAAATATGTAGCATTGATCACGTTAAAAATGAGTGTTCGCGATTAAAAAACGAGCTTACCGGCTGGGTAAATAAGCAGTTTAGCCATGCTTTCGATTCAACGGATGAGGCAGAAATTGTGCAGACTTTTGGCGAGATCATGAATTGGGTTAATAGCCAAACCCAGTTTACGGATGCAGCAAAGGCAGACTTTGCAAGGGGTGCGGATGGATGGTTAATAGCTTTTGCAATTGTAAATGACCACGTTGTAGTAACACATGAAATCTATGTACCTGATATTAGAAAAAAAGTGCCAATTCCTAACGTGTGTCAGGCTTTTAATAACAAGAGGTGTATCGATACTTTTGTAATGTTAAGAGAACTTGGAGTGCAGTTCAGATAGCACTTCAGGGAAACTATTACAATAAATAGAAAGATCGTAGTTGAAAGCAAAAGCTTTAAATATCAACGCCTTATAATGACAGTATATGGGCCGCCGTATCGCTGCTTGATACGACGGCCCTTTAAAGGCATTAAATAGGAGGTTATCAGGCCGCGCTTAGTTTCCTGCTCCTTTTTCGCCGTGCGGAGAGACCGATGCAACGCCCGCACTCGTGGTCCATATCCCGTCCGCACATCAAGCAGGAATATGTTTCCCCGTTATATGCCAGTACGCCCTTACAATGGTTACAAGCGGCCTGTTTATTATCTTTTTTTTGCATTGGACTATCCTTCCTAAGTATGTATGTTGTAGACCTGTCTTTTTAGAGACATTTTCCTGCCTCACGATTCGCAATCGATTGCTCCAGTAACGATACTGCTCGTTTTTCTTTTTAAACCTGTTATGAAATAGTTAACGGTTCCAGTTTGTTTTTCTTGACGGGCAAGACCGACTAATACCTGCCCTATCGGAAACTCCATTGTTTGACACAATCCAGTGCCCGATTGACAAGGCACAATATAACATCCCTGCTGATATCGCGCAATAATTTTTTGAAAAAGTAACCGCCTCTGCCGCGGTTGACAAACCGGGAACAAGCTAGTAGGTTGTAAACAAGGTCATATTCAAACCAGTTTTAGGAAATTCGCCATGAAACGGATAATCAAACCTATTTTATTTGTTGCTATCGCTTTTTCGTTTACCGTTCCCGCGGCAATCGCCGATACCGACCCTCAAGTGATTGTGCTGACGCAGACGCCGTGCCAGTTTATCGAAACGGAAAGGGAACTGCTGAAAGATCCTCCCCGAAGCTATAACGGATGCAAGAAATTCAATAAGAAAACGGCCGCCACCCGCCCGATAATTCCGCTAAAGCTAAAATCCGGCAAGTATATCTTTCGGGTGAAAAATAAAAACGTCCCGTACGACCTCGGCTTCTGGCTCAGGGGTAAAGGGTTCAGCAGGGCGATTTTACCGTCCGTCTCCGGAGGCGGTATAAAGCTCGGCAAAAGCAAGGATTATAAAATAACCCTTAAAAAGGGCGAATACGTTTACAGCTGTCCGCTTAACCCCACGCCAGACTACCCGCTCGTCGTAGAATAAAAGCCGGTCGATACGGATTTCGCTCAACGTTTAATAAGGAAATGCAGATGTACGATATAACTATAATCGGAGGCGGCGTGGGAGGCCTCGTAACGGCAAGCGGCGCGGCGCAGTTCGGCGCAAAAACAGCGCTGGTGGAAAAAGCGAAGGAACTCGGCGGCGACTGCCTGAACTTCGGCTGTGTCCCTACCAAAACTCTGGTGCATACCGCCAAGATTTTTCACCATATAAACAGTTGCGGCGATCTGGGGATAAACGTCGGCCAGGCGTCCCTCGACTTCGGCAAAGTAATGGATCATATGCGCGCTGTACAGGCAAAGATAGCGGTACACGACGACCCGGAGCGCTTCCGCAAAATGGGCGTGGACGTTCACTTCGGCTCAGGCAGTTTTAAGGATAGCCGGACTTTTACGGTTAATGGCAAGGATTTGGTAAGTAAAAAGTTCCTTATAGCGACCGGCTCGCGTCCCGCAAAGCTTCCGATACCGGGTCTCGACAAGGTGGACTATCTGACAAATGAAACGATATTGAAATTGACGGAACTGCCGAAATCGCTGATAGTGCTCGGCGCCGGGCCGATAGGGATGGAGTACGCGCAGGCGTTCGCCCGTTTCGGCAGCAAGGTCACCGTTATCGAAAAGATGGGGCAGATATTACCGAAAGAAGACGGGGAACTTGCGGATCCATTGGAAGAACTGATGAAAAGCGAAGGGATAATCATAGAGACATGTATCGAAACGCAGAAGATCGAGGAGAAAAACGGGCAGGTGGTAGTAACCGCGCTTTGCGAAAAAGATCAATGCGGTAAAAGTTTTGTTGCGGACAAATTGCTTGTGGCAATCGGAAGGGCGCCAAACATTGAAGGGTTAAATCTCGACGGCATCGGCGTCAAGACACACCAACGAAGGGGCATAGAGGTGGACGACTCGCTAAAGACTTCCGTGTCCAACATATTCGCCTGCGGCGACGTCGCCGGCCCCTACCCGTTCACCCACATGGCGGAGCATCAGGCGGGCGTTGTCGTCGGCAACGCTTTGTTCCCGCTCGTAAACCGCAAAATGAATAAAACTGTTGTGCCGTGGGCCACCTTTACCGACCCGGAACTTGCGCGCGTGGGGGTAACGGAGGCCGAAGCGAAGGAAAAGTACGGCGACGCGGCAGTGAAAGTTTACAGGTACGATTACAGTTCGCACGACAGGGCGGTTATTGAAGGCGCCACGACCGGAAAGGTTAAGCTGGTTTGCGACACTAAAGGAAAAATTCTGGGCGCGCATATTCTCGGAACCGAAGCCGACAACCTTATACACGAGTACGCGCTTGCGATGGCGAACGGTATTACGGTCGCGAAGATTTCCGCCACGATTCATGTTTACCCGTCCATGGGGCAGATAGTAAAACGGGCGGCGGATCAGTATTACCGTGAAAAACTGTTCAGCGGACCCATGGCGGCATTCACCCGCTTCTGGTTCGGCCGCAA
>JBHHVT010000068.1:0-10416 GCA_046754425.1 Nitrospinota bacterium
GTTACGACCTATAATTTGAAAATTCAACTTCTTCATGAATAATTCGGGTTAAAACCTATCCGGAGCCGGCGCGGTCCAAAAAAGAGGTTCAGCTGGAGGTGTCCCTGCGCGGTGCCATGAGGGCAGTGGCGCTTTCTTTAGCCGGCGCCTCCCCGAGGGAAAAAGAAGAAGATAATGAAACGGAGTATCTCTGAAGGCGCTTGACTCCTACAGCGGCTGATTCATAACTTGCGGCATGAACCTCTCGTTTTGATATGCCTGTCCGCCCTGTTTGTAAATTTGAAACGTTGCGGTTCGATCTGCAAAATCGAACAGGCCTCATGGTATGATAATAACGAATACCAAGGAGGTGATGACCGTGCCTGCGTCAAAAATCGCTGTGACAGTTGACGAGAAAGTCGTCAAGCAGATGGACCGTCTTGTAAGGGAAGGAAAGTACAAGAGCAGATCTTCCGTTATCCAGGACGCTCTTGAGGACAAGTTGAAAGAGAGAAAACGCAAGAGGCTCATCGCGGAACTTTCCAAACTGGATCCCAACGAAGAAAGGCATCTGGCCGAAGAATTCATCCAGTCAGACGCCGAGCAATGGGACGAATACTAAGGGGCGACATTTTCTGGGCCGATCTCAGCCCGGCAAGGGGGAAGGAGCAGGCCGGCCGCAGGCCTGTCCTTGTCATAAGTCATGAGGTCTTCAGCAAAAAATCCGGAACCGTTATCGCATTGGCAATCACGAGCAAAGAGCCCAGGGCCGGTTTTCCATTAACTCTGGAGCTTGCGGACGCAAAATTGCCTAAACGCTCATGGGCCAAGATAAGCCAGGTAAGAACCATATCAACTGAACGGCTCGGCAAAAAAATCGGGAGAGCCGGAGCCGAAGAGATGGAAGCCTTGATAGAAGGCCTCCTGGATATCGTGGGTTAAGGGCAAAGAGTCACGTTCACTTTTGCTATTAATGGTCACTGCAATCCAGCAATAAAGGCAACTAATAATGACGGGAACCAGCCTAATCCAACACAAAGAAAAAAAGAAGAAGAGTCAGGCCGTTTTCCCGGCACACGCATTTCATTATACACAAAAACTACCAGAATAATGTGTATAGGGCAATTGGGGATTTTGCGAGAACAGACAGGCGGGGTCGGCCAGTGCCATTAACGCCGGCATTGAATGGTAGCTCAGGCATTCCTGCCTGAGTTGCGCCGGTAGGCGCAGGGGAATGTCCCGGTTCGCTAAGCGAAAAGCAATTTAAAACTGTGCAATTAACGATTACTGGCAGTTATAAAGCGGTTGCCAGTATTAGCGCCAGCATATTGCCTCCCGCTGCAAGCGGGGCGCCAGCTAATTGTGAGTGCCGACACGGCACTAGTCGCCGAAGGAGATGCCGATGGAGCGCGCGGCGGTTATCCGGGAATCATCTACCGGTACCAGGCGCGTAACTGCCGCTTCCTCCAGCGGCACGGCCTCAATGTTAGGCGTACGCAGGCAGGCCATTTTTCCAAATTCACCGCGATGTGCCATGTGAACGGCCTCGATTCCGAGCCTGGTGCTAAGTATTCTGTCAAATGCCGACGGTGTTCCGCCGCGCTGGATGTGGCCGAGTACGGTCACCCGCGTATCAATGTGAGTGATTTCTTCTATTTGACTTCCCACATGGTCGCCCACGCCGCCCAACCGTATTGCCGTTGTAGGGTCGTCGACGAGACGTTTTACCGTAACCTCTCCTCCTAACGGTTTGGCACCCTCGCTTACCATTACGATGGAGAAATGCTTGTCCTTGCCTTTACGTTCGTATATCTTTTGTGCGACCTTATCGATGTCGTAGGGGATTTCCGGTATGAGGATTATATGAGCACCGCCGGCCAGCCCCGCAAATAGCGCTATCCAGCCCGCATCACGCCCCATTACTTCCAGCACAATTACCCTGTCGTGCGATTCAGCCGTAGTTTTGAGCCTGTCTATCGCCTCTGTGACGATGTTTACCGCAGTATCAAAACCAAAAGTGTAATCGGTGGCGGAGAGGTCGTTGTCAATCGTTTTCGGTACGCCTACGATATTGATTCCCTTTTTCGATAGTTTCAGCGCCGTGGAGAGGGTTCCATCTCCTCCGATTGTAATGAGCGCGTCGAGTGAGCTTTTCTTATAAGTCTCAACTACGCGGTCGCTAACATCGTGCACAACACGTTTCCCGCCGACCGTTTCCGAATAAGCGAACGGGTTGTCGCGGTTTGAGGTCCCTATAATCGTTCCACCCCTCGGCAGGAGTCCGCCAACGTCTTTCCATCCGAGCGGGCGGGACTTGTTTACGATCAAGCCTTTGAAACCGTGTAGAAAACCGATGATTTCCGACTGATAGCTTGACACTGATGTTTTGACTGCGCCCCTGATGACCGCGTTTAGGCCGGGGCAGTCGCCGCCGCCGGTAAGGATTCCGATTTTCATTTACACATCCCGTATTTGTATATGAGTCGGTAGCATTTATGAACGATTTTTCAGATTCTATCAAAAATGTAAGCTTATGTCGTTAACGATTAAAAAAATCTCAATTTTATTGAGTTAGATAACAGCCCTTTGTAATTTGATATGTTATATGTATATAAGTGATGAATTATCATAGAATTAATATATAAGAATATATATATTAGTATCATGTTTGACAATGATTGATTTTATTAATATAATTTTTATTGTGTTACTTAGAGAGGGAGCTTCAGTTCTTTTGATTGTGCGGTGGAGGAGTGTGTAAATTGAAGTCCGGAAACAATCGTGTAAAAAAAATCAGGGAAACCAAAATGATGAGCAAGGCCGAGCTTGCTCGCAAAACGGGTCTGTCCGTGCAGACTATTGACAGGGTTGAAAAAGGGCACATCTGTCGACTTGACACAAAAAGAAAGATCCTGATGGCTCTGGGCCTTAAACTCGAAGACAGAAAAAAAGTCTTCGATGACGATGAGAATGCATAAGCGTAGTATAATAGAGATGTTGGGGCGGAGGTTTTAGGTAATGCTATTTGGTAAAGGCAGACCGCTTGTCGCGCTTGACATAGGCAGTTATTCCATAAAGCTTGCTCAGATTAAACAGTCGGGCAAAGGATACGAGCTGTTAAATTACGGGATGATCATGCTTCCGCCGGATACATTGGTGGACGGCGAAATAGACAATCCCGATGCTGTTGTGGATGCCATCCGCAACCTTACAAAATCTGAAAAAATGAGGAACAAAAACATTGTTCTGGGCTTGTCCGGCCAATCCGTAATAATAAAAAAGATTTCCGTACCCGTCATGTCGGAAGACGATCTTGCCGAAATGATAAGGGAGGAGGCGGAGCAATACATTCCCTTTGACATTGAGGAAGTGAACCTCGATTTTCAGATAATCAAGAGCGAGGGCGATATACCCGAAGGGAAAGTAGAAGGCGAAGCGGAAGGCGGAGATGATGAAAAGCAGATGGATGTGCTGATAGTTGCCGCGCGCAAGGATACGATCCAGGTTTTAATAGATGTTGCCAAGGAGGTAGGGCTAAAGGTTAATGTAGTGGACCTATCAGTCTTTGCCCTTGAAAACGCCTTTGAAATTAATAACGAACTCGAAATGGATGCCTCCGTCGCTCTGGTGAATATCGGCGGATCCATGACCAATGTGAATATACTTGAAAACGGCATTACAGCCTATTCCAAGGATTTGGCCGTCGGGGGCCATACGATTTCTGAAGTTATACAAAAAAACCTGTCGATAGGCTTTTCCGACGCCGAAAAGTTGAAACTTGGCAATCTTTTTGAAAGTTTTACGAAAGCTGACATCATTCCCCATGTAAAAACTGGTGTTAAAAGTATCTGCGATGAGCTGGAAAACACTTTCAAGGCGTTTGCAAAACTGTCGAACTATAAAGTGTCGAAGGTTTATCTCAATGGCGGAACGTGCCTGCTGGAGGGTATAGATACGCTTATCCAGGAACATCTCGGAATAGAGGTGGAGGTGATGAATGCTTTCCGCAACATACATTACAACCAGAAGATCTTTGATCCGGAGTACATAGAAAGTATGGCTACAGTTGCCGCTATTCCCGTCGGACTTGCGTTAAGGATGGCCAAAGACAAATGATAAAAATCAACCTCGTATCAGTCTATATACCCAAGGAGAGGCTGCTGGTAGAGAAGCAGTTCATAACCCTGGTCGGACTATTGATCGGGGCGATAGTTCTTGGCCTTCTTTTTTATATCAGCGTTTCAGGGCAGCGGGGTGAGCTTAAACGTAAACTGGTGGTTGAGAAAACGGAGATAAAAAGGCTCGCGGCAGTTCAAAACCGCATCAACGAATTTGAAAAGAAAAAGAAACGGCGACAGGAGATACTCGATACCATTAAAAAACTGCAGGCACGCAGAATTGGACCGTATCCGTTTTTGGACGATTTGAACATTATGCTTCCCCCGGATATATGGCTTACGAACATTACTGAATCAAATCTCACGATCACAGTATCCGGTTATACATTTTCAAGCCCCGCTGTGGCGGACATGATGCGCTCCATGGAAGCGTCCGAACATTTTTCCAATGTCGCGCTTACGGAAATTCAACAAAAGGTTGTCCAAAAAGAAACGGTAAAAAAGTTTACGGTAACGGCGAAATGGGATATTCAAAAGGATGAAGAAAAGCAAAACGACGACAAGAAGCCGCAAGCCGCAAAGGGAAAAAAGACATAAAGGCGCCAGGGAGTATAAATAAACGTGGATTTTGAAAAACTTGTAGAACAGATAAGGGCAAAATTACCTTATGCAAGGCTTGTCGGCATACAGGCGCGCATAAGGTGGGCCGTTTGCGCCCTTGCCCCGCTTCTTGTTTTAGCTGTTTTCTACTTCTTGCTCATATCTCCCACTCAGGCCGAGTCGGCAAAGCTGAAAAGCGAACTGACAAAAGCCCGGCAGGAGGTGCAGGAAAAACAGACCCTTGAAAGGCGACTGCCGGAGTTTGAAAAGGAGATAGCCGCCAAGGATTACGAGCTTTCCCTCTTACGGCGCCAGCTTCCGGAAGAGAGGGAGATTCCGGATCTTATCGACCAGGTATCGAACCTGGGAACTCAATCCGGTCTGCGATTCCTTACATTTAAGCCGAAGAGGGAAGTGGAAAAGGATTTCTACGCCGAAGTGCCCGTGGAATTGAAAATACAGGGAAAATTTCATAATCTGGTGTCGTTTTTTGACCGGATAAGCCGCCTGCCGAGGATTGTAACTATATCAAACCTCACTATAGCCGAGAGCAAGGTTCCATCAGATATCACTACCGGTGGCGGTACGCTTATCGAGGCGAAGTGCAACGCGATTACCTTTCGTTTTATTGAGGCCAGGATCGATAAACCCGCCGATGCCGGCAAAAAGGGACCGAAAGGTAAAAAGGGTTAGCGGATAAAATGGATAGTAAAAAGGGCGTTGCCATTTTAATCATAGTCGTGCTGGCTATTGCCGCGGCATGGTTCTTATTATTTTCCGGTGAGGGCGGTAATGAAGAAAAAGAGGTCCGAAAAGCATTTAAGGCTTTTTCAACGGCCAGAAGCGTCGGTAATAAAGACATGGCGGCACTTTATATATCAAAAAGGTTTACGGATGCGGGACTTGTTTACAAAACGGCAATTGAAGAATTTGGCAGAAAACGCCCAGGCTATACGGCGGAGGTCAACAACATTAACCTTCGGGAGAAGCAGGCGGATATATCTTACGTTCGCAAGGAGTTGAAAGATGGAAAGCCCGCCCATACGCCGATTACAAAAGAGATTTGGGTCAAGGAAGCGGACGGCAAATGGCGCCTGTACAGATTGGCGGCCGCCGACAGGATGCGTGTAATGAAAGAACGGAACGAGAGACGGGTAGCGGAGGCACGCATACTGGAAGATAAACTGGCGGAGGGGATAAAGGCGGATGAAGTGGAAAAGATAAAATTTTATACGGCGGATAACAAGCGGGATCCTTTTGAATCCCTCATAGCCGAACTGACAACGGAGGGTATAGGGGCAAAGGTTATGAAAGAGAAAAGATGCGATCCCAGCCGTGCCCGCCAGTTTTTGGAAAGCTTTGATCTTCTCTCAATCAAGCTGGTGGGTGTACTTTTTGGCCAGGGCACTTTTGCGCTTGTTGAAACACCAAACGGCAATGGTTATACGGTTAGGCGTGGAATGTACATGGGGCGCAACTGCGGCAAAATTGTAAAGATTACGAGTGAGAGGGTAATTGTTTCTGAATCATTCCTGACCTCTCGCGAAGGTTTTAAGAAAAGAATAATGGAACTAAAACTTAGGCAGGAAGAGAGCTGAGTCTATGAATAAAAAAATATTTTTAAACGTGGCACTTTCATTCATATTTCTTTTCAGCCTTTCCTGTGCTGCTGGAAAGAAGCCGGAGGCGGCCGAAAGCCCGGCTTATACCGGGCCTAACTATGTTACAAATATAACGCCGGTTCCAAAAGACAACGAACTTGACCTTGTTATAGAGGGGAGCGGCAAACTTCAATATACTGTATTCAAGCTCGAAAACCCGATGCGGCTGGTTATAGATATGCCCGATATGGATTCTTCGGCGTTCGCCGTACCAATTGATTTGGCAAAGGGCGTTGCTTCGCGGGTCTCGACCTCATATTCCATGCAGACTGGTAATTCCCGTGTGGAAGTGCTGCTGAACAGCCCGGTTTTATACAACGTTACCCGGTTGACGGAAAAGAAAATTCTCGTATCGATGAAGCCGATGGGCGCGGCCAAAGCGCGGGGCCCTGAAAGAGAGATTAAACCCGGTGAGGTAGAAGTTACTGATGTTGAATTGAGGGAAGTCTCCGGACTGGCACGGATACTAATCTCATACACGGGTGGAAAACCGGTTTTCAATATGGTCCGCAAGCCGGAATTAAACCGGGTAGTTGTAAATATTCAAAATTCAAAAGTTAAAATCGCAAATGAAAAACTTCTTTCCGTGGATGATAAGGATTCGATAGTGAGCAACGTCGCGTTGTTTCAGTTCACAATGGATCCGCCGATGGTTAAGGTAGTTGCCAACCTTAACGAGTTTACCTCTTCGAACGTTTTTGAAAGAGAAGGCAAAATTATTTTCGATATCGGCGCGGACGCGATACTCGCCAAGGCTTCGGAGGTTAAGGAGGAAGTTGTTAAGGAGGTCGTTTCCGATATAACCGAAGAAAAAGAAAAACTGCCGGAAGACTATACGGGCCGAAAGGTTACGCTGGACTTCCAGTCGGCTAACATAGGGAATATTCTCCGTATAATCGCCGACGTTTCCGGTATGAATATAATTTCATCCGATAGCGTACAGGGTAAAGTCACCATGAAACTAAAAGACGTGCCGTGGGACCTGGCGCTGGAGATAATCCTGAGAAACAACGGTCTTGGCATGGTACAGACAGGCAATATCATTCGCGTTGCAACGATCGATGAACTCGCAAAAGAAAAAGAAGTGCAGGCAACCGGAATCAAGACCGAAGTCGAGGCGGAGCCGCTTTTCCTTAAGGTATTCCAGGTAAATTACGAATCTTCTGAAAAACTAAAGGCAAACCTGGAATCGATAAAGAGCGAACGCGGTTCCATAGATATCAACGAAAGGACCAACACTCTTATAGTCCAGGATATAAAGTCCCGGCTTGCGGAGATGGAAAGGCTGATAGAGATACTCGATCAAAGAACCGTTCAGGTACTTATCGAGGCAAGAATAGTCGAGGTGAACCACAATTCGGCAAAGGAACTGGGCATAAGGTGGGGCGGCCGGGTTTTGCGTCAGACAAACATGATTTTTCCGTCTACAATAGGGCTTAGCGGCGTTTCAGGAGACGCGGAGTCGTCAACTGCGGGTGGAATTGTGAATCTCGGCACAACTGGAGCCGCCGCCGGAGCGCTCGGTATCCGCCTCGGCAGCGTTAACGGCACGGCGCTTCTCGATATGCAGCTCAGCGCCTTGCAAAACAAAGGCAAGGGAAGAATTCTTTCCATGCCGAAAATCACTACAATGAACAACAAGGAAGCGCTTATAGAAAGCGGCAGGGAAATACCCTATCAGACTACATCGGCGGAAGGTACCAAGACGGAATTCAAAAAGGCTACTCTGTCGCTTAAAGTTACTCCTCACGTATCGCCTGATGATTTTATCCGCTTGGATATTGAGGCGAAAAAGGACGAGGCTGACTTTGCGAATCAACTGCCGAATGCTCCCCCCCCGATACTTACGAAGCACGCAAAGACAGAGGTGTTGATAAAAGACGGCGACACTACAGTCATTGGCGGACTGTTCAAGGAGAACAAGACAGAGTCAACCGCAAGCGTTCCTTTTTTCTCAAAAATTCCGTTTTTAGGCTGGCTGTTTAAGAGCAAGGCGGACTCCAGCGACGGGGAGGAACTCCTGATATTCATAACGCCGAAAGTTTTATAAGGAGATACGGGAATGTTTAGATCAGTACTTAAAATCGCGCCGCTGTTACTGGTGCTTGCATCCGTAACGGCATTCAGTGCATGCGGCGATGAGAAATCCGCGCCTACGCTTACGAGCGCCAGAGTTGGGCCGTCATCACCCAGCGGGTATTACCTCGAGATGACTGTAAGCCCTTCCGTAGTTTTGTTTGAAGGTTCCGCTACCTTTTCCGTGCGAGCGTGGGATATAAACGGTAACCCCGCATCCGGCGTGACTATTTATGTATCCGGGGCGGTGGACACTTCGGCTACGCTTACTACGGGCAGTAATGGTTATGCAGCGATGCTTCTGGATGTAAAGGACCGCCTTGGGCCGGAATCAATGACGGCAACCCTTGAAAATAAAAGCGTTACCGTTTCCTATGTGGTTGTGCCGGCAGTTTGAAATGTTTAAAGGTAGAGCTTGGACCGAGGTCGTATCCGATATTCATCGGAGGCGGTCTTATAAAGAATGCGGGAAAATTTCTACGCGAAACAACTCGCGCTGGTGCGGTGGCTGTCGTTACGAACACGAAAGTAAACAGGCTTTACGGCGCGCAATGCGCTTCATCTTTGCGCAAATCTGGTTTCAGAACAGTAACGATTACTTTGCCGGATGGAGAAAAGTACAAGACCCTCGATTATGTTAAAAATATTTATGACGAACTCATTAAAAACAGATTCGACAGGGCGGACACGATTCTGGCCCTCGGCGGCGGAGTGACCGGGGACATGGCCGGGTTTGCCGCGGCGACGTATATGAGGGGCATAAGCTGCGTCCAGTTGCCCACTACGCTTCTGGCACAGGTGGACAGCTCGGTGGGCGGCAAGACCGGCGTGGATTATCCCGGCGGTAAAAACATTATCGGTTCCTTCCATCAGCCACGACTGGTTCTGGCGGACATATCAACATTAATGACGCTTTCCGCAAGGGAATTCAGGTGCGGTATGGCAGAGGTGATCAAATATGGAATTATCAGCAGTGTATCGTTGTTCAACTATCTCGAAAAGTCCGTAAATATGATTACCGCCAGGAATAAAAAGGCACTGCAAAAAATAATTACGGAATCATGCCGCATCAAGGCAAAAATTGTGGCGGAGGATGAAAGGGAATCCGGTATTCGGGCCATCCTTAACATGGGGCACACATTCGGACACGCTATAGAAACCGCGCTAGGCTTCAGGAAACTGAAACACGGTGAGGCCGTAGCAATTGGCCTTGTAATGGCGTCAAGGCTTTCGTATACGCTGGGAATATTAAAAGCGGAGGCGGTAACTCGTGTAAGTCGATTGGTGCATTCATTCGGTCTGCCGACATCGCCGCCGCGCAATCTTGATCCCGAAGAAGTAATAAAAGGTATGTTACACGATAAAAAAACAGTGTCGGGAAAACACAGGTTTATAGTCTTCGACAAAATTGGCCGCGCGTCAATTCGATCCGACTTGACAAAAAAAGAGATAATCAACGTACTGAGATGACCCAAGGAGTTGGTAAAATGCTTCGCCTCGCGTTAAAACGAAATGGCTTCTTCGTATTTTTCATTTTATTCGTGGCGGTTATCGCATCCGCGTGTGGGGAAGAGAGTTCGTCATCGGTTCCGACGGCAAGCACCGCGAACTGCGCCGCGTATTCCTACACATCTTCATCCACAGTTTCCGTTTCTCCATCAGCCGGCTACGCTTACGGCGGTATTGCCGTCCCGCCCGCAACCATCACTTTCAACGATACAACTGTAGCTCCGGCAAAAGTAACGATCACCAGCGGCTTTCCGCCCTTTGGCGTAAGCGCTCAATCATTCGCCAGTATGTCTCTTGCGTATGCAGGACCTTATGCTTTCGGCACGGGTTTCCTATCGATTACTGCTGCCGATGCCGTTGCCTCAACGAGTGACCCCTCATGCATGACTTATGTGTTCTGGGTTGTTCCTGAGCCGGGCGCGGTCCCGGCAGGCACTTATTCAGATATGATTACCGTAACCGATTCCAAAGGC
>JBHHVT010000069.1:0-10381 GCA_046754425.1 Nitrospinota bacterium
CTAAATCAAAACATGGGGGAAAGAATTGAGTAAGCAGATATGGGCGGTATGATAGGTAATATGGCAAATGTTGGGAAGATACCTGATTGGATTGAGAACAGGTTATGGATTTAACATTCGGCCCCGCGTTTTGGCTTGGTATGGTATTCAGTCTATTGGGGGCGGCATATTTTATGTACGGCAAAAAACAGTCCGATTTCGCGTACTTATTTGCGGGTATTGCCTTGATGAGTTATCCATACGTTGTCGGCTCTGCCGTTAGTATGGGACTAATCGGCCTTGCCCTCATCGGCGCCCCTTTTTTTGCCAGGCGTTTTCTTTAATCTGATAGCGTAATCAACAACCAGCGTATTCTGTCTCAAGCCCTTCCCTGTATAGGGAAGGCACTCCCGGAGCTTTGTTCCAGGTGCGAGATGAGTGATTCAATATTTTCATTTAGCCTTTTAAGCTCTTTATGGTTTTTATAAATACCGTTGCGCGCGGAATACACAATAAGCGGCAGAAATATTGTAAGGACAAGCAGAACGATAGTTAAAAAGGTAATTGCCAGCCCCGCAAAGCCACCAAGAAGTTCCATTGGTTCCCCTCCTATTCGCTCCGTTTCCAAACTCACAGTGGCCTGCCGGCCACTCGTTCGAATCTTGCGCCATAACAGGCCAATAAAAAGCCCTCCTCTTCGGGGATAACTTTTTATTGGCGCGCCCGGAGAGATTTGAACTCCCGACCCTCTGATCCGAAGTCAGATGCTCTATCCAGCTGAGCTACGGGCGCAATTCAACCGTTAAATTAGCACAGGATGCGGTGGTTTTCTAAAAGAAACCGGTCAGTTGGCCGGTTTGGCGGCGGATTCGGATCGGACTTCCTGAAGGTTTACAACCTTCTTGCCGGCGTTTTTATCCATGTGGATATTGCCGTCGATGAGCGCGCCTTCCTGAATTATCAGGCTGGGCGTATGGAGGTCGCCCTTCACATGGCCGGACGCGGAAACTTCCACCTTCTGGGTAGCCACCACGTTGCCTGTAAGCTTGCCCATTACTATGAGGTTGCCTACGTTTACCTCCGCCTCAATAACCGCGCTTTCGCCCACGATAAGGCAGTTTTCGGTCTGGATTTCCCCCTTGAAGGAGCCGTCTACACGAACGGTTCCCTCGAAGCTAAGGAGCCCCTCGAATTCCGTGCCTTCCCCGAGAAAGGCCCTTATAGGCCCGTGACCCGTATTATTTTTCACACTCATGTTAATTGCCACAACATTACTTTTGATTATATCAGCTAATTGGCTATTAGCATAATTTATTACTGTCAGATGCCCTCTTTCACTATCTTTATAAAATCGTCCAGCTGACCCTTTGTCGGCTTTTTTCCCGTCTTGAAATAGTAATCCTCCCTGAATACCTGCTTAAAGCCATCCAGCTTTTTGTACATTCGTTTGAGTCTTATCGACGCATTCGTTGCAACGGCCTCCGCTATCTCAGCCGGAGGGAACTTCGGCGAGGCTGTAAGATGGAGATATACGCGATCAGGACTCACGGTAAGCCTTTCCAGCACACAGCCGTATTCGACGAGTATGTCCGGGATTATGATTGCCAGGTCGGATTTCATTTTCGGTTCGAAATATTCCTGTATGTTCGTAAGAAGCACGAGGTGATAGCTGATCTCGGAGATAATCAACTCTACCCTCCCCCGCCTTTCCCGCCTGGCTTTTCGTTTTTTTGTCTGATTTTACCGAGAGCATATTGCGCCGTCTGTTTTAAAAGATCGTCACTGCTCTCCGCCGCCGTCTCCAGCAGCGACAGGCCGCCCTTATCGCCGAGTTCACCAAGCGCGGAGATAATCTTAAGCCGAAGGCCTTTCGGCGCACCCTCATACCCGGAGACAAGTTCCGGCAATGCGCTAACATTTCCCATCCTGCCAAGCGCGAAGGCCGCCTGCTCCCTGAGTATCAGATGTTCGTTTTTGGAAAAGATTTTCAGCAGTTCGCCGGCACCCTTTCGATATTTTATCTCTCCCAGTACAAAAATTGCGATCCGTCTCGTCTCTACCTCGCGTGTCGTGTCCCCGGCTATCTCAAGCATCTCGGGTCCGGCCGACTCTCCCTTTTTGACGACCTGATCCACCGCCCACCTGCGCAGTACAACGCTGTCGCTTTCAAATTTCGTTTTCAGATATCCGGTGGAGCTGAAATAGATTACGCCGGCCATCCCCGCAATGAAAACCGCAAGAAGAACGTAAATAAACTTCCCGCGATCCGGCTTATCGCCGCCGCTATTTTTATCCGGATACGCCTGACCGAATGACTCGTCCATTACATTTATGGGTTTTATTTGGTTGTCGCTAAAAAACACCGTAAAAGTTTCCCATCCCTTGAAGGGAGGGGACTAAGTGGAGGGTGATCCGCTCGCACCCCTCGCAGGGGCCGCACCCCCACCTTAATCCTCCCCCGTCAAGGGGGAGGAAATTATTTGGATTTTATCCACTCTAGCGCCGCCTTAATCCTTTTGACGGTTTCGTCACGGCCTATTACTTCCATCATCTCGAAAACGCCCGGCGATACCGTCCTGCCGGTAAGCGCTACCCGCAGAGGCTGGGCGACATCCTTCAGTTTCACCGAAAGTTCCTCGGCAAGCGAATTGAACCGGCTTTTCAGCTGTTCCGTTTCCGGTTCGGTTTTTTTCACCACCTCTATCGAACTTTCAAGTATCACGACGCTTTTTTCGGTGAGGAATTTTGCCGCCGCCTTCTCTTCGTACTCCACCTGCTTTATAAAATAAAAATCGGTTCCTTGCGCAAGCTCGACGAGCGTGCGTGAGCGCTCCTTTAAAAGCGGAATAAGTTTTAGAAGTTCGTCTTCAGTTGCGTGCGGATGCTTTTTCTGAACGAATGGCAAAGCCGGCCGCGCAAGTTCCGAATCGTCTTTAACTTTTATATGCTGACTGTTCAACCATTCCAATTTTTCCGTATCGAACACGGCGGCGGACATCGTAATTTTATCAAGCGTAAAAAGTTTTACCAGCTCATCCCTCGTAAAGACCTCTTTATCCCCGTGTCCCCATCCGAGCCGGGCGAGCATGTTCAGCATCGCGTCCGGTAAATAGCCCTCGCCGCGGTATTCCAAAACGGACTTCGCGCCGTGCCGCTTGGAAAGCCGCTTTTTATCGCTACCAAGTATCATCGAAACGTGCGTAAAAACCGGAATCCTATAGCCGAGTCCTTTGTAAAGGCTCACCTGCTTATATGTGTTGGCTATATGGTCGTCGCCGCGAATAACGTTTGTAATCCCCATCTCCGCGTCGTCCACCACTACAACGAAGTTGTATGTAACAGTACCGTCCGACCTGCGGATGATAAGGTCGTCCAGCTCCTCGTTGGAGATCTCCAGGCCGCCCCTTAGCGTATCGATAAAACTGGTCGAACCGGATAATGGCATTTTGAACCGGACTACGTGCGTGCGCGACGGGTCGTCCATATCGAGGCCCCGGCATGTGCGGTCGTACATCGCCTTCTTGCCGGCTGCCATCATAGCCTGCCGCTTTATATCCAGCTCTTCCTTTGTGCAGTAACATCGGTACGCCTTCCCTTCGCCAAGAAGCTGTTCCACCTTCTCCTTGTAAATAGCGCTTCGTTTAGACTGGTAAAGAGGCTCCCCGTCATAATCGAGCCGCAGCCATTTAAGCGACTCAATTATCTCGTCACTGTATTCCTGTTTGGAACGTTCGGGATCCGTGTCCTCGATGCGCAGTAAAAACTGCCCATCGTTGTGCCGTGCGTACAGCCAGTTGAAAAGCGCCGTTCTCGCGCCTCCCAGGTGAAGACTGCCCGTGGGAGACGGCGCGAAGCGTGTCCTTGCCGTTTCGGTCATGCGGGTTTGACGGAGCTTTTCAGCGACAGCTCCCTCAGCTGTTTGGGATCTACTTCGGACGGCGCCTGCGTCATCATGTCGACCGCCTTTTGCGTCTTGGGAAACGCGATAACGTCCCTTATCGAGCCGCTGCCGGTCATTATCATCGCCATCCTGTCGAGGCCCAGCGCGATGCCGCCGTGCGGTGGACAGCCATACTCAAGCGCTTCCAGCAGGAAACCGAATTTCTCATCCGCATCCTTCGCGTCGATACCAAGCGTGCTGAAAACTTCCCTCTGCAAAGCGGCGTTGTGGATACGGATGGAGCCGCCGCCTATCTCCGTGCCGTTCAGTACGATGTCGTAGGCGTTTGCCGTCACTTTGCCGGGGTCGCTTTTTAATAACGCCTCATCTTCACTGCGCATGCCGGTAAACGGATGGTGCAGGGAGACCCATCTTTTTTCTTCCTTCGAATATTCAAACAGCGGGGGATCGACAATCCAGACCATCTCGAATTTTTTATCGTCTATAAGGTTGAGCCGACGCGCCATCAACAGCCGTATGTGCGCAAGCCCCGCGCAGACGACCGGCTCCTCGTCGGCCAGGAACATCATCGTGTCGAGCGGCTTCGCGCCGAGCGCGTCCCTGATTTTATCAAGCAGGCCGTCCGGGAAAAATTTGACGATGGGCGAAACGTACTCGCCGCCCTCGTCCAGCTTTACCCACGCGAGCCCTTTCGCTCCGTGTATCTTCGCCTCTTCGGTAAGGTCGTCCATATCCTTGCGGCTGTATTCGAAACAGCCCTGTACGGCAAGCCCGCGCACGACGCCGCCTTTTTTTACGGCGGATTTGAATACGTTGAAGCCGCTCTCCTGCGCGAGTTCTGTAACGTCGCTTATCAGCATCTCAAACCGCACGTCGGGCGCGTCGGTTCCGTATTTCGCCATTGCGTCGTGCCAGCCGATTTTCGGTATCGGCGTTTTAAGCTCCACACCGAGCATCTCCTTAAAGAGAATGACGAACAGATCTTCCATGAACTCCATAATCTCACCGGCGGACATGAACGATACCTCGATGTCGGCCTGCGTGAACTCCGGCTGGCGGTCCGCGCGCAAATCTTCGTCGCGGAAACATCGGGCTATCTGGTAGTACCTGTCGAAACCGGACGCCATCAATAGCTGTTTGAAAAGTTGGGGCGACTGCGGAAGGGCGTAAAATCTGCCGGGGTTGACGCGGCTCGGCACCAGGTAGTCGCGCGCCCCTTCGGGCGTGCTCTTGGTAAGCACCGGGGTTTCTATATCGATGAAACCTTTTTTATCGAAAAATTCGCGTATAAGCCGAATCATCTGTGCGCGCCGTATAAGGTTACGCTGCATCTCCGGGCGGCGCAGGTCAAGATAACGGTACTGGAGCCGCATCGCCTCCGATACATTCTCAGTTTCGTCAAGAGGAAACGGGATGGTCTTCGCTTCGTTAAGGACGACAAGCTCGTCCGCGTATATCTCTATCTCCCCCGTTTTGAGTTTCGGGTTTACGCTCTCGCCGGGCCTTTTGGAAACCCTGCCGGTAACCTGCAGGACGTATTCACTGCGGATGTCGTGCGCCTTTTGGTGAGCGATTTTATCGACCTCCGGATTCAGCACCACCTGCGTTATCCCCTCACGGTCGCGAAGGTCGACGAAGATAAGCCCGCCGTGGTCCCGCCGCGTATCCACCCATCCTTTCAGGGTAACCTCACTGCCAATATCAGATGCATTCAGCGCCGCGCAATTGTGCGTTCTTTTTTTATCAGTCATTTTTCTCCCAAAATTGATGTGATAGTATAGCTTACTTCAAAAGCAGCGGAAACCGGGGGCGCGCCGGGGGGCGCCATACTTAATTCTTTTTGCGTAAAAGGCTTGTGTAATTTCTTTTAAATCCGTATTGTTTATTAACTTTTCAAAAAAAGGGGCGGGATGATACGATATGTTGCCTGATTTAATAAGGAGGTGAAGGCATGAGCGTAGAGGAAAAGGTAAAGGAAATAATTGTTGAACAGCTCGATGTGGATGCCGCGGAGGTGAAACCGGAATCGTCGTTCATAGAAGATCTGGGAGCGGACTCACTCGATACAGCCGAACTGGTCATGGCCTTTGAAGAGGCATTCGACCTGGAGATACCGGATGACGACGCGGAAAAAATCCAAAAAGTGTCGGACGCGGTCGAGTACATCACCGCAAAAAAGGGATAGTTAACTCTTCATGCCCAGGCGAGTAGCCGTAACCGGCCTAGGGATGATAACGCCGCTCGGCAACAGCGTTGCGGAGAGTTGGGATGGCGTCAAGGCCGGCAAAAACGGCATCGGGCCGATAACGCGCTTCGACTCATCCGGATTCCCCGTTACATTTGCCGGCGAGGTGCGAGGTTTTGACCCGCTTAACTGGATCGGCAAAAAAGAGATCAAAAAGATGGACCTCTTCATACAGTATGCCATCGCCTCTTCGCTGATGGCCATGGAGGACGCCGGGCTCAAACTGAAAGGCGGTCTGGAAAACAGATCCGGCGTAATTATCGGCTCCGGCATCGGCGGACTGCCCGCCATCGAGAAATATCACCGCGCCCTGATTGAAAAGGGGCCGGGCAGGGTCACCCCGTTTTTTATTCCGATGGTCATCACGAACATGGCCTCCGGCCACGTTTCCATGGTTACCGGCGCAAAAGGGCCCAACAGCTGCGTCTCGACGGCGTGCGCCACCGGCAACCACGCCATCGGAGACTCGTTCCGGCTGATCCAGCGCGGAGAGGCCGACGTTATGATATGCGGTGGCGCGGAATCCACAATCTGCAGCCTGGCAATAGCCGGTTTTGCCGCCGCGAAAGCCCTCTCCACAAGGAACGACGACCCGGAGCATGCCTGCAGGCCGTTCGACGCAAACCGCGACGGATTCGTTTTGGGCGAAGGCGCGGGAATACTGATACTGGAAGAGCTGGAAAGGGCTAAAGAGCGCGGCGCAAAAATATACTGCGAGGTGAAGGGTTACGCCATGACGGGCGATGCGTATCACATTACATCGCCGCCGCCGGAAGGAGACGGGGCGGTCGCCTGCATGAAGGCGGCCCTGAAAGACGCGGGAATGGAACCGGCGGATATCGCGTATATAAACGCACACGCCACCTCCACTGCCGCCGATGCCATCGAAACGACCGCCATGAAAAGAGTATTCGGCGAACACGCCGATAAACTGGCAGTTTCCAGCACAAAATCGATGACCGGCCACCTGCTGGGAGCGGCGGGAGGGATTGAATCCATCTTTACCATAAAAGCAGTCGAGGAAGGAATTCTCCCCCCGACCATCAACCTCGAAACCCAAGACGAGGCGTGCGATCTCTACTATGTGCCGAACAAATCCGAAAAAAGGGAGATTACCGCGGCGCTTACCAACTCGTTCGGTTTCGGAGGAACAAACGCATCGATTGTGATGCAAAAACTGGTAGACTAAACTGTGCTCTTCTTCTGGAGAAAACTAAAAAAACACGATCCGACCAGAGAGAAGGTACTGCGCGCATTCGAAAAGATGATCGGATACCGCTTCAAGAGCCTGGACCTGCTTAACAGCGCCCTGACGCATCCCTCCTACCTTAACGAAAAACAGATTAAGGACCAGGTGCATTACGAGCGGCTGGAGTTCCTGGGCGATGCCGTACTGGGGCTGATCGTATGCGGACACATCTTTAAGGAATTCCCGCACTACAATGAAGGCTCACTATCCGACATTAAATCGCACGTAGTAAGCGAAAAACACCTCTCGGCGATATCGAAACGGATGGGCGTAGGCAAGTATATCCTTCTGGGCGCGGGCGAAGCCAGGTCCGGCGGCCGGAGAAAGATCTCCATACTCGCAAACGTATTCGAATCCATCGTGGGCGCGATCTTTCTCGACGGCGGCTTCGAAAGCGCGAGACGCTACATGCTTCGCGTTTCCCGGGACGACATCGTTATGCACCCGCCCAACCGCGAACTGTTTAACTACAAGGGAATTTTGCAAAAGCAGTGCCAGCAGTATTTATCCTCCGATCCGAACTACAGGGTAATTGCCGAAAACGGGCCGTCGCATAAACGGACGTTCGAGATGGAGGTATGGGTCAACAACCGCAGGCTGGGCAGCGCCATGGGTCGTTCCAAAAAAGAGGCGGAACAAAAGGCCGCCCTTGTAGGTATCAACTACTTTAAAACACCTGAGTTCCAAAAAATTTTCAAAAAATTGGAGAGCGAAAAAAATCAAACGAAAAAGCGCTCGCGTTCCCAGAAAAGAAATGCCAGAAGGGCTTAATAGAAACAGTTATCCCATTTAATGGGCAAAATCCTTTTAGTAAACGAAATTTTCCATTCCATCCAGGGTGAATCGACCCGGACGGGATTCCCGATGATCCTGGTGCGGCTTACCGGCTGTAACCTGCGATGCAGCTACTGCGATACCGTCTACGCGTACGAGGAAGGGGCACGGATGGATACGGATGAGATAATGGCGCGAGTCGACTCCTTCGGCTGCGCGGCGGTGGAGATTACGGGCGGTGAACCTATGACCCAGGACGGTACGGTGGAACTGGCAAAACTCTTTCTTGAGCATGGTTACGCTGTAATGATGGAAACAAACGGCAGTGTGGACCTTTCTCCCATCCCAAAAGGGGTAAAAAAAATCGTCGATATAAAATGCCCCGGCAGCGGGGCGGGCGGAAGCTTTTTATACGAAAACCTCAAACAGATTACGCCGCACGACGAGTTGAAGTTCGTCGTCTCCTCAAAGGATGATTTCGACTGGATGATTTCCGAGATTGAACAGAGAGACCTTTCATCTCTCTGTCCTGTAAATGTGTCCCCCGCAAGCGGGAAAATCGATAATGCGGAACTTGCTGACTGGATTTTAAAAAGTGGCAAAAGCCTGCGGCTTAACCTTCAGCTTCACAGGATTTTATTCGGCGACAAACGCTCCGTATAACCACAACAATTTTCACCAAGAAGGACACGGAGAAATACAGTGCTTTCCACTGAGAGCAGTTTTTTCCTCTGTTTCCCTTGTGGTTTTATTCCCGTTTTTTTGCCGGCGCTATTTACAGCTTTGGGGCGCTGGAAAGGTAGAGATCGCACTCGGAAAACGGAACGGTTGTCTGGCATTCGGCGTAGCTTCCGTCCATATCAAAATTGAGGTTCTGGAACAGATAGTTGTGGGTTTTCAGCCAACAGAGGTATTTGGGGTCCTTTTCCGGGTCAAAACCGTACTCGGTCGCTAAAACGGCAAACGGGCATGCGTACTGCTCTCTTTTGAGATCTTCCAGTGTTACGTCCATCCAATCTCCATTCAATGATGCTTATCATAATTTTACTCGATAAACTTTTCGAATAAAAGGCGTCCCTCCTCAAAGAATAGCGCAGGGTTATCAACCAGCGATTCATCGAACGAGCCTGCTCCTTCGGTCCCGCCAAAACCGGGCCATACGGCGAAAGGAACCAGCTGTCTGCTGTGCGTTCGGATGCTTAAAGGGGTGGCGTGGTCCGAAAGAACTACCGCCCTGCCGTCGAGCGCGGCGACCTCTTCCATCAACGGGCCGACTATCTTTTTGTCGAAATCCTCTATCGCGCGTATCTTGTTCTCCAGCGAGCCGGAGTGCGCCGCCTCGTCCGGCGCCTCCACGTGCAGATAAACAAGGTCCTTTTCCCTTAAAGCGTTAACGGCGGCGCTCGCCTTGCCTTCGTAATTTGTGTCTATATAGCCGGTGGCGCCCTCAACCTTGATAACTTCCATCCCCGCAAGCGTCCCTATTCCGTTCATTAAATCCACCGCGGATATCATCGCGCCCGTAAGGCCGCGGCTTTCCTTAAGGCCGGGCATCGACGGCGCTTTCCCCTGCCCCCACAGCCAGATGGAATTCGCCTCGCTTTTTCCTTGTGACTTCCTTTTTTTGTTTACATCGTGCTGTTTTAATACGATCTGTGACTCGCCGATAATGGTCCGCAAGCGGTCGCCCGCCGCGCCTTGCGGAAGGTATTCCTTGATGGCCTGCCCGGTAATATCGTGAGGCGGCGTTGTTTTCGCATCCTCTCTGCCGTTTTTCCATATCATCAAATGCCGATAACTGACGCCGGGGTAAAACCTTACATCGCCTTCGCCGAAGTAGTCGTTTAGCGCGTTGATAAGCTGTTCCGAATCGCCGCTTTCTATATGGCCCGCGGAAAAATCCTCCATGATTACCGTATCTTTTCCGGGCAGCAGCGTGACCAGGTTGCACCGGTAAGCGACATCGACGGGGGACATCTCTATCCCCATGCCTGCCGCTTCCAGCGGAGCGCGTCCGGTGTAATATTTCCTTGGATCGTATCCGAGAATACCCATGTTGGTTATATCGGATCCGGGCTCATAGCCGTCCGGCACGGTTTTCACCGCGCCCGCGCTCCCTTCTCTCGCCATGCGATCCATGTTCGGGCAGTTCGCCGCCTGCAGAGGCGTCTTTCCGCCAAGCTCTTCTATCGGCTCGTCCGGCATGCCGTCGCCCAGCAAAATTATCCGCTTA
>JBHHVT010000070.1:0-10368 GCA_046754425.1 Nitrospinota bacterium
GCGCCAGCTACGCAATAGGGGCAGGGCAGGCGAGCTGCCCCCTGCCAAAGCCTAATTCAGAATGGGAAACAGCCCCTTTAAACCGACGGAGATAATTTCTATCGATATGGCTGAAAGGAGCAGGCCCATGAGGCGGGTTACGACGTTGAGGCCGGTCCTTCCCAATAAAGCGCTTATCGGCGATGCAAGGCGGAAAATAAACCAGGTAGTAAGCGATATCCCCATGATAACCGCCAATAGAAGACCGGATAAAAGCGGCGTTACGGCCGAGTGAGATTGAATAATAACCGCCGTAATTGAACCCGGCCCCGCGAGTATCGGTACCGCCAGCGGGACAACCGCCACAGTATCCCAGTCTTCGGCCTCCGCCTCTTCCCTGCTTGTCCCTTTCATGCCGGGTCTGCGGGCGTTCAGCATATCGAGAGCAACAAAAAGAATTATTATTCCGCCGCCTATCTGAAACGCGGGGATGCCTATCCCGAAAAACCACAGTATCCTTTCGCCGATGAACATCGACGTGGTTAATATTATCGCCATGGACAGGCATGTAATGGCGGCGGTCCGTTTTTGTTCCGGCGCGCTCTGGCCGTGCGTTAGGCTGATGAAAATGCCGACAGCGCCGATGGGATCTATAATCGCAAAGATACCCGCCGCCTGTTTTGCCATATCCGTCCAGTCAAACATGCCGCTGTTAACGCCTGTCCCGCAAGTGTTTGGTCAACTCCTCCAACCGCTTTCTTGCGATATCGGCTGACCTGTTGTTCGGCGCCGCGCGCACCGCTCTCAGGTAGGCCGATGCGGCGTCCGCCGGCCGCTCTGTCCGTTCGTAGCTTTGTCCCAGCTTTGTAATGGCCTTTACGTTTTGTGGTCTCAGGCTTGTCCCTACTTCCAGCATCGTTGCCGCGTTTTTGAAATCCTCCTTGTTTGCGTACGCGTAGCCGGATTCGATATAGGAAACCGCGTTATTCCGGTTCAGTGAAATCGCCTTTTTGTGATGCCGTATAACCTCATCGTCGTTTTTCTGCCTTGCGGCAAGACTGCCGAGCCTCGAGTGCGGCTTGTAGTATTCCGGCTCAACTTCAGCGGCCTTCCGGTAGGCGGTCTCCGCCGCCGAAAAATCGTTTTGAGACGCCGCGACGTCTCCTTTAAAGATATAAAATTCGGCATAGTCGGGCGCTATAGCTATCGCCTTTTCAATCTCTTCGATGGCAAGTTCTTTCCTTTTTTCCTTGAAATAGTTCAACGCCGTCTCGTGGTGGACGGATGCCTTCGTAACGCGCCGAGCTTTTTTCGTTTTTTCCTTAAACCGCCGCTCGAAAAATCCGTCTCCTTTGCGGTATTTAGCTGTTCCCGGCTCGTGAGAGTATGCGTACCACTTCACATGGCTTAGTCTGGCTTCGCTGACCGGGTGAGAGCGCATCAGGGACGCCAACAGCAGTCGATTTTTCTTATCCTTTTTTTCCAGGTTCTCCTGAAGCTGGATTGCGCCGTCCGAGTGGTAACCGGCCTTTAACATGTAATCTATCCCCAGCTCATCGGCCTGAAGCTCCTGTTTTCGGCTGTAGCCGAGTCTAATAAGGTTTGCCGCCACCATTCCGGCCTCAATGGCGGTACGGTCGGCGGTTCGATTGGAATCCGCCGCGGACGCCGCGATGATTACAGCCGTCTGCATTACTATGTCCCAGGTCATCGCCTTCTGGCCGTGCCGCGCGACAGCGTGACCGATTTCGTGTCCCAAAACGGCCGCAAGTTGAGCCTCGTTTTCCATCTCGGCAAGCAGCCCCCTGGTTATGAAAATCTTGCCGCCCGGCAGGGTGACGGCATTTAAGGCGGACGAGTTTGTTACCTTGAACCGATATGGAAGTCTCGGCGACTGTGACATTTTGGCCAGTTTATGTCCCACCTTGGAAATGTAGTCGGCCAGTTCGGGATCGTTAAAATCGCCACCCCACTCCTGACGAATCTGCGGATAGGCTCTTTTTCCCATGTCGTTGGCCGTCCGGTCGCTTACAAGCCGCAACTCCTGTCTGCCCGTGACGGGGTTGGTAGCACAGCCGGTTAATATCGGCGTCCAAAGAAAAAGCGCCGCAACAAGCATGGCAATAAATCGACATCTTTCCATTGCCCTTTATTATGCCAAATACGGCGGCCCACTATGTGGGCGAATATATACGCAAAGCGAACTAAAACATTTATCTGGTAGTAATGAAGTGGCTGCTCGCACCCGCGCCGGCAAATTGCCTCCACCCGCAAGGTGGCGCTTACCTCCGTCCCTTCTATACAATATGCCGATAAACAGGTAATTAGGTTTTAGAAATGTGATATGTTTATAATATTAGTGTTGCAGACCATTGCGAAACAGAGACGAAAACATGCTGACCGGTCATTACGAACCTTTAGAGGGATAGATGAGAGCGGTTGATTTTGACTTCATCCTGACAACGATGCTCGAAACGAGCCCGAATGTTTCAGACATAAACCTTACCGTTGGCAAGCCGCTTCAGGTTGAGAGCGCGGGCGAATTGGTTGAGGTGCCTTTCAAACCGAAATTGGGGAAACTTACCCCGTTTCAGACGGAGATGTTTTCCCTGTTGCTGATAAACTCCGACAGGCGCCTTACAAATACGCTGCTGCGCGAAGGTTCGTGCGACACTTCGTATGCCGTTGCCGCCAAGGCGCGTTTCCGCGTAAACATATTCAGCCAAAGGGGAATGTACTCAATCGTACTGAGGAAACTCGCGACGCGTATCGCTACCGTTCAGGAGCTGCGTTTGCCGGAGATATTTAAAGATGTCGCCCAGGAGAAAAACGGAATTATATTCGTCACCGGCGCGACCGGCAGCGGTAAATCAACGTCGCTTGCCGCCATGCTCGACATCGTGAACCAGGAAAAGGCTGTACACGTGGTTACTCTGGAAGACCCGGTGGAGTATGTTCATCCGCACAAGACGGCGACATTTAATCAGCGCGAACTGGGACAAGACTTCGATTCATTCGCCCACGGACTGCGCGCCGCTTTGCGGCAGGCGCCGAAGGTCATACTGGTGGGCGAGATGCGCGACCGTGAAACGGTAGAGATAGGGCTTTCAGCGGCGGAGACCGGCCATCTGGTAATGACCACGCTCCATACCGTGGATGCCGGACAGACAATAAGCCGTATTATAGGAATGTTCGACAAGGAAGAGGAGGCTCTTATCAGAATACGCTTGGGTGAAACCGTGCGGTGGATTATTTGTCAGCGGCTGCTGCCTCAGATCGGCGGGGGGCGCGTGGCGGCTTTCGAGATTATGGGCACCAATCTGCGTGTAAAAGATGCCATATTAAACGGCGAATCGGAAGGCAAGACTTTCTACGACATCGTTACCGCCTCGGAGGCTTTCGGCTGGAGCACGTTCGACACAAGCATGGTGAATCTTTACAAAGATGGAAAAATAACGGAAGAGACCGCCCACGCATACGCGTCGCGAAAAGCTCTTGTGGGCCGCGGTATAGACAGGCTCAAAGCTCAGCGGGGACAAAAGACGACCGACATCGATGAGCTTTCCATCGACGAAGAATATGAAAAGAAAAACGTCCCCCAACCAGTACGGAGAAAAAGGCGGTAGGCCATGGACGTTATCTGTTCTTCATGCAGTAAAAAGATAAGCGTGCCCGACGAAAAGGTGCCGAAGGGCCAGACGTTCAGTTTTACCTGTCCCTCGTGCAAGCACAAGATTACCGTATCCGCCGGCGGAGGAACGGCCAGTGAGACGGAAGCGCCTGTCGGCTTCACGCAAATGACGGATAAGCCGGTCGCGATGCTGTGCCATCCCAAACCGGAAAAATACAGGCAGGTACTGGAAGAGATGGGGTTCGAACTGCACACACCCGAGCATCACCTTGAGGCGGTGAACTCGCTAAGGCTGACCGATTACAGCCTCGTCCTTATTACCAAGGAGTTTGAAGACTCGCCGCACAGCGAAGGCTCCATATTGGTTACGATGCAGAATATGAACATGGCGGAGCGGAGAAACACGTTCGTAATATATGTTGCGCCCGGTATAAAATCCTTCGACAATATGGAGGCTTTCGCACTGAGTGTGCATTTGCAAATATCAAGCGAGGAGATGGAAAGCAGTTCAATTAAAACAAGAATCGAAAGAGCAATTGAGGAAAATGACAGAAGATACAAGGTTTTCTTCGAGGCGATGGATACTCTGGGAATGAGATGAGGAGAGGCAATGATTAAAACCCCCACCATAGAAAGGTTTTCTGACGGCCAGGCAATCGTAACGGAAGGCATAATAAGCTCAAAAGCGTACATAGTGCTGGAAGGTGAGGTACGCATTGCCAAAAAGATAGGCGAGCGCTTGGTTACCGTTGGCGTTTTAAAGAAAAACGACGTTTTCGGTGAAATGGGCCTTTTCCAGGAGACGTTCCGCTCCGCCACCGTTACAGCAAAAGGCAACGTAACGGTGGGGATTATCGACCAGAAGTACTTTGAGGAGTTGATGAGCCAGGTACCGGAAGATCTAAGCGTGATACTTAATGCTATTATCGACAGGCTCAGGATAACGACATCCAATCTGGCCGCTCTTGGACTCAAGTGGGAAGAAGCCAAAAGAGCCATGGACGCCTTCTCAACCAAGGAGAAACTGGATTAATGCCTGCCTTTGTTTATAAGTACCAGACGAAATTCGGAGTAAAAAGCGGAGAGATCGACGCGGAATCGATTGAAGCCGCGGAAGCTTTCGTAAGAAGGCAGAGAATAACTCCCATAAGCCTTAAACCGAAGCCAAAGGATTTGCTTGAAGGCTTGGGCGGCGGCGGTCCGACGGAAAAAGACATAGTTATATTCGTCCGCCAGTTTTCCACGATGATCGATGCCGGTCTTCCTCTGGTTCAATGCCTGGAAATCCTCGGAGGGCAGGCGCCCAACGTAATTTTCGCAAAGGCCATAAACGATATGAGATCCAGAATCGAACAGGGCGAGACGTTTGCCGATGCACTGCGCCGCCATCCGAAGATTTTTGACGATCTTTTTTGCAACATGGTGGAAGCTGGCGAGGTCGGCGGTATTTTGGACGTCATTCTGGGCCGCCTTGCCGCATACATCGAAAAAGCCGCGGCGCTCAAGAGCAAGGTGAAGTCCGCAATGGTTTACCCGATCGCCATTATGGTCATCGCCACCGTGGTTACCACCTTCCTGCTGGTGTTCATCATACCGAGCATGGCGGAAATGTTCATGGAGATGGGCGGCAAGGAGCTGCCTGCCGTGACCCGGAGTGTTATTACTATAAGTGACGCGCTTATAAACAACTGGTATATCTTTGCCGGCACCCCGATTGTGATATATTTTATCGTCAGCAAGATATACAAAACGAACAAGGGCCGCCTTGCGATAGACAAGCTGCTCCTGCGCCTGCCGGTCGTGGGTATGCTGATACAGAAGATAGCCGTCGCAAAGTTCAGCCGCACGATGAGCACGCTCATCTCCTCCGGCGTGCCGATTATCGAAGGGCTGGAGATAACGGCCAAAACGGCCGGCAACAGGGTCATAGAGGACGCCGTGCTGGACGTCATCGACGACATCAAACAGGGCAAGGGACTCGCGGACCCGCTAAGGCTTCAGGGCGTTTTCCCGCCGATGGTCGTACAGATGATAGACGTTGGCGAGCACACGGGGGCGCTCGATGCGATGCTCAGCAAGATAGCCGACTTTTACGATTCGGAAGTCGACGACGCGGTCGATGCTCTCACGTCGCTTATGGAGCCGATGATGATGGTGGTTTTGGGTATAATTGTAGGTTATATCGTTATAGCGATGTATATGCCGATATTCCAGATGGGTTCAGTAGCGTAATTTTTTATCTCTTGATTAGATCGCCGTAAACCAGCGATGAAAAACGATATAGGGTTTTCGCGCGCCGATGACAGGCTCTTTGCCGTAAAAGCGCTTATCATTTTCCGTCTGGTTGTTGTTTCCTTTTTTCTCGGTTCCGTCCTGCTTTTCCAGGGGCGTTTCGGCGGTATTCCATATCCGGTTGTCATCTCGTCGCTAATAGCGGCGACATACTTCGTATCCATTATTTATCTTCTGCTTCTCAACAGGATTTCCCGTCAAACGATTTTCCTTTACATACAACTGATAATCGACGTTTTAATAGAAACCGGAATCATCTTTTCCACCGGCGGCGGGGCGAGCCCTTTTACGTTTTTGTACATCTTTACCATAGTGGCGGCCGCAATCGTTCTCGTCCGTCCGGCCAGCTGGGTGGCCGCATCAACCGCCAGCATCTGTTACGGACTCCTGATGAACCTGGAGTTCCACGGCATCATAAAACCGCTGCCGCTTTTCGAGTTCGCTGTCGGACAGACAAGCAGGCCCCACATCTTTTTTAACGTGCTGATGCACATTACATCCTTTTATCTTGTCGCGTTTCTAAGCGACTACCTCGCTTACAGGGTCCGTAACCTCCTTCAGGCATATATGTCCAAAAGCCGTGACCTCACCGACCTGCAGGCTTTTCATGAAAAAGTAGTGACCAACATGGGAAGCGGTTTCCTTGCGCTCGACATGGAGAACGCGATTATCTCGGCCAATGAGGCCGCGGAGAAAATCCTTGAACAAAACAGCGTCGACCTGATACGGCAAAAGATAGGGGATGTCTTTCAGTTAACCGATGACAGTTTGGTTCTGCCCGACCCGGCGAACGGCGAATTAAAAAAACACGAACTGGTTTATCGCACAAATAACGGCGAAAATAAGTTCCTTGCCATAACCTCTTCCCTGTTTAAAATGGCGACCGGCCGGGTACGCGGTTTCATAGTAGTTTTTCAGGACATAACCTATATAAAAAAAATGGAAGAGGCAATCGGCATGTCCGAACGGCTTGCATCAATCGGAAGGATAGCGGCAGGTCTCGCGCACGAAATCCGGAACCCGCTCGGCTCGATAAGCGGCTCCATACAGATGTTGAATGCGGAAATAAAAGAAGAGCTGTCGCCGCAAAAAGTAAAGTTGATGGCCATCATTTTAAGGGAAACAGACAGGCTGAACGGTATCATTGGAAGGCTTTTATCCTCATCGCCGCCCGCCATGAAAAAGGTGAGCAACGTAAGCCTTGCCCTGCTTATCAACGAAGCGGTCATGCTTTTTCGCAATGACGCCCGGTATTCAGAACTGGTGCAAACCAAAATGGAACTGGATAAAAGGTTGGTCGTGGAAGCCGACCCGGAGTCGATCAAACAGGTTTTTTGGAACCTTATGATAAACGCCGCGCAGGCGATGCCGGACGGCGGAACGATAAAAATTAAAATGTCCCCGATGTTTAACGAAAAAAAGGTTGCGGACAGCTGTAATATCGAATTTATCGATAGCGGCAACGGCATACCGGAGAACGACATGATGAAAATATTCGAACCCTTTTACACAACAAAGAAAAACGGCACAGGACTCGGCCTTTCGACCGTTCTCAAAATCGTGAAAAACCATGACGGAGAGATAAACGTTTCAAATCTGGAGGGCAACGGGACAGTTTTCACGGTCAGGCTTCCGATATCACCAGCGCTGACAGGAGATGAGGCGGCCGGATAAATCTAAAATAATGATAAAAAAGATCATATTTCAGGTTTTCATATTTTGAGATGTTGTTAATTGCCTGATTTTGACCGTGATGATATAATAAGGACTCAATAAGAGGAGAGATTATACCTTTGAAACCTGTTTTAAACTTGCATAAGGGGTAGTAACACTATGAATAGAGGGCAGAAAAGGATATTGATAGGGGCGCTCGCCATAGTAGGCGCCATCAGCTTTCTTGTATACTCCGGGATAAAGGAAACTTCGGTTTATTTCCTTACGGTCTCTGAGGCAGCGAAAGCCGCAACACCGAACCATGACCTCCGCATCGGAGGAATGGTTGAAATTGGGTCAATCAAACGCGATGCGGACTCACTGGGCGCGCTTTTTGTGCTTACGGATGAAACGTCCAAGATTCCCATTAGATACAAAGGCACTCTGCCGGACATGTTCCAGGACAATACGAAGGTTGTGGTTCAGGGCAAGTTCGATTCATCGGGGCTATTTAAGGCACACACTCTTTTGACAAGCTGTCCGTCCAGGTACGAAGCGGCTAAGGATGAAGAAGTTGCCACCTAATAAATAACAGCGCAAAACCCAATAACGCATGGATATTACACGATGATAGAGCTTGGCGAAATATCGCTTCTAACCGCGCTCATAACTTCCATTTACTCGTTGATTGTCTCCTTTTGGGGGGGCTTTAAGGAAAACCAACTGCTTGCAAAAAGCGGACAGAACGCGATGTTCGCCACGTTTGGACTTTTATCTCTCGCATCAGTCATTTTGATGCGGGCTTTCCTTACGAACGACTACTCCATACAATACGTATACAGCTATTCAAACGCCGACCTGGCAACGTTCTATAAGGTGTCCGCATTCTGGGGCGGCCAAAAGGGCTCTCTGCTGTTGTGGGGATGGATGCTTTCCATGTTCGCAACAATCGTGATACTGCAAAATCGAAAGCATAATCAGCGGCTGATTCCCTACGTGGTTGGTGTGCTTGCCATCACCGTAGTCCTTTTTTGCTGGCTGATGGTGGGCGCCACTCCGGTCTTCGAACGGATGGCGGCGATCCCGCCGGACGGGTACGGACTCAACCCGATGCTTCAAAACCCCGGCATGGTGTTCCACCCGCCGTCTCTTTATATAGGGTTCGTCGGCTTTACCATACCTTACTCTTTTGCGATGGCGGCATTAATCAGGCGCCAGATCGGCGATGTATGGATAAGGTCTACGCGGCGATGGCTTATATTCGCATGGTTTTTCCTCACAATGGGCAATCTCCTGGGCGCCAACTGGGCATACGTGGAACTGGGCTGGGGCGGCTACTGGGCCTGGGACCCGGTGGAAAACGCCTCGTTCATGCCGTGGCTGGTAGGAACCGCGTACCTTCACTCGGTGATGATCCAGGAAAAAAAGGACATGCTGAAAATATGGAACGTTACCCTTATTACAATTACATACGCGCTTACCATCTTCGGCACGTTCATCACGCGATCCGGCCTTATCGCGTCCGTTCACTCGTTCGGCGAAACAACGGTCGGCATGTATTTCGGTATATTCCTTATAATAATCATAGTATTTTCCACATACATGATAGTCAGCAGACGCGACCTTTTGCGTTCCAAGAATAAGCTCGATTCCATAGTCTCCCGCGAATCAAGCTTCCTGTTCAACAACCTGATGCTGCTCGGCGCCGCCTTCGCCGTTTTCTGGGGCACCACGTTCCCGATGATTTCAGAGGCCGTGCGCGGCGTAAAGATTACGGTCGGTCCGCCTTTCTTTAATACAGTGATGATACCGATATCCGGCGGCCTTTTGCTCCTTACCGGACTCTGTCCGCTGCTGGCATGGAGAAAAGCTACCATGTCCAACCTTAAAAAGAACTTCATGGTTCCGCTGGGCGTGTCGCTTATTGTCGGCGTCATACTGGCCGCGTTGGGTGTTAGGCATTTGATTGCATGGCTTTTCTTTGCGCTTTGTGCTTTCGTTACCGCCACAATACTGATGGAACTGATACGCGGTTCAAGCGCAAGGATGTTCAGGAGCAAGGAAAACCCCGTAAAGGCACTGTATAAACTAATTTCGCGGAATAAACGACGATACGGCGGGTATATCATTCATATAGGCGTAGTCTGCATGTTCATCGGTTTTTCCGGAAACGCGTTTAACGAAAAGAAAGAGGCTTCCCTTAGGCCGGGTGAATCCATGACCATTAACGATTACACGCTTACCTACTACGGTTACGAAGTAAGTAACCCCAAACCGTCAAAGGAAGAGGTGGTGGCAAACCTTCTCGTAGAAAAAGACGGTAAAAAAATCGGCTTCCTGCGGCCGGAAAAGAACTTCTACATGAATTTTAACCAGCCCAATTCCGAGGTAGCAATACGCTCCACCATGAAAGAGGATATCTACGCCATTTTTGCCTCGCTGTCGTCGAACGGCAAGGCGACATTCCAGATACACATAAACCCGCTGGTCAAGTGGCTCTGGGTAGGCGGAATGATAATGGGTATAGGCACTATTATCGCAATGTGGCCCGACCGGCGTGAACGTAAACGGTTCGAGGCGCGCCATGCGGAAACCGTTACCGGACATGATGTATTAACGGGAAACGAAGCTGTTCCCGCATACGGTAAATCCGGCCCCGTACCGGGGAAGGCATACTCGCCCGATTCGTAATTTTGCCGCTCCAGTTTGGCTCCCGCCAAGAGCCTCCCCACGCTACCGCATCATTATAAAAACTGCCAGCCTAACCCGAATTATTCATGAAGAAATTGAATTTTCAAATTATAGGTCGTAAC
>JBHHVT010000071.1:0-10340 GCA_046754425.1 Nitrospinota bacterium
TGATGGTTATCCCTATCATTAGCGGAACCATCATTATCAGCCTGCGTATAAGGTAGCTAAGCATATTTTAAAAAATCTCTGAGCGCGTCCCGCCAGTGCCGCATTTTTTTTCCTGTCTCTTCCTCGTATCGCGAACAGTCCAGCCGCGAGTTCGCCGGCCTCGGCGCCGGTCTGTCGAGAGCCGGGGAAGTGACCGGCGCCAGTTCGACGTCGATATTTTTTTCTTCGAATATCGCCTTCGCAAACTCGAACCATGTGCAGTAACCGGAGTTCACGACATGGAAAAGCCCGGTCGAACCTTTGTCAATCAGCAATGCTATCGCCTCGCACAGATCGAGGTAGTATGTAGGCGCCCCCACCTGGTCGGTGACCACTTCGATTCGATTTTTCTTTTTTACAAGCTCGCGCATGGTCTTTACAAAGTTTTTTCCGGTTTTACCGTACAGCCATGAGGTACGGATTATCGTGGAGTCCAGCATTTGATCGACGATATGTTCCGCTTCGAGTTTGGTTTTACCGTAAACGCCAAGCGGTTGCGTGTGATCCTCCTCATGGTAGGGCGTGTTTTTTGTTCCGTCATATACGTAATCGGTGGAGATAAAAACCACGCGAGCGTTCACATTCTCGGCCGCTTCCACAAGGGCGCGCGTTCCTTCCACGTTTACGTCGTGCGCGAGCTCCGGTTCCGTTTCGCACAAATCCACCGCGGCCATCGCCGCCGCGTGCAGGATACAGTCCGGTTTTACATCGGATATGACGCCTTTTATATCTGCCGGAGATAAAAGGTCGGCCAGTTCACGCGTGACTCCGACGCATTCCCAGTCCGGATAATCGAGTCCGGCGAGTTCAAGAAACTGCGAACCCAGTCCGCCGCCCGCGCCGGTTATAAGCAGTTTCATTTTAATTGATGAAGCACTCAGTGCGCGTATCTACCGGCAGGCCGGGTAAACTCATTTTGGGTTTAACAGTTTTGTCCACGCCAAGTATCCGACCACGCCGAAAAACATTATTCCCAGCAGAGCAAACGGCCCCGCTTGGCGTATCGAAGAGTTTTTAAGGACTATCAAGCCGATGCCGTAAAAGAGGCCTATCATTCCCCAGCCAATCGCGAATGTACCGATAGACCTTGTATTGCGGTAAGCGATCATGCAAAGCAATATTACGCCAATGCCCCAGACCACATGATCCGATAGTATCCATTTCCATGATCCGCTTTCGATGGCGGCCCAGAGGTCGTCAAAATCGAAACCGTTATAAAACGCGATCCAGTCAACCTCTCTCATTATCGTTACCCATCAAATGGAATTATCCTAACACGCCGGCCTTTAAAATTGTATAATGCCGCCCTAAAGAAGTGGAACAAAATATGACCGATTACAAAGTAAAGCTGGATGTATTTGAAGGACCGCTCGATCTTTTGCTTCACCTGATAAAAGAGGACGAGTTGAATATTTACGACATCCCGATTGCCAGGATTACCAAGCAATATTTTGAATACATAGAATTGATGGACGAACTGAACCTGGAAATTGCCGGGGAATTTCTCGTAATGGCCTCCACTCTTACGTATATAAAGTCCAGAATGCTGCTGCCTCGCGGCAGCGATGCGGCTGAAGAGGACGACCTGCTCGACCCGCAAAAAGAGCTTATAAGACGTCTTATAGAATATAAAAAATACAAGGAGGCGGCGGGAACGCTGCGGGAACGCGAACAGAACATGTCCGACTCCCACGCCAGGAGCTTTATATCCGAGTGGGACCAGGACGATGCGGACTACCTGAAGGAAGTATCGGTATTTAAATTACTTGAATCCTTCAGGACGATTTTGGGGAGGGTAGCCGCCGGCAATGTATATGAGATTACTCTCGAAGACATATCAGTTACAGAGAAAATGAATGTTATCATGGAACGCCTTTCGCGGATGCCGAGGCTTCACTTTGAGGACCTGTTTGAAGACACACGCAGCCGTATGGAGCTGATCGGTACGTTCCTGGCGCTGCTGGAACTTATGAAGCAGAGGATGGTAAGGGTGTTTCAGGAAACGGAATACGGCGCAATCTGGGTACAATATTCCGAAACCGGCGATTCGGATAACCAGGAAGAACCTGCGGCGGACCGCACTGTAAAAAACGAACCGTAAAGCAAAAAGGGAGAAATATTGGAGAAGGAACAGGCGGTAAATATACTTGAGGTCATACTTTTCGTCTCCGATGCGCCCGTTTCGGCAGAGAACATTTGCCATGTAATAGACGGTTTGGAGCGGGGAGACGTACCGGACATGATATCGGAATTGAACAGCAGGATGGACGGGCGCGGCCTTGAAGCGGTTGAGATAGCCGGGGGTTATCAACTTCGTTCAAGACAGGAGTTCGGCCAGTGGGTGAAAAGATTCCATAAGATGCGGCGTTCCACTCGTCTTTCACAGGCATCGCTGGAAACTCTATCCATTATTGCGTACAGACAACCGATAACGCGGCAGGAGATTGAGGACATTCGAGGCGTGGACAGTTCCGGACCCGTGAAGACACTGCTGGACAAAAACCTGATAAAGTCGATGGGCCGCAAGAAAGTTCCCGGAAAGCCGATGACCTTCGGTACGTCCGGGAAGTTTCTCGAATATTTCGGTTTGGTAAAACTTTCCGATCTGCCGACGCTTAAAGATTTTCCGTCTGGAGAAGGCGATCAGCAGGCAATCGGTTTCGATGAACCGGTAGGTGAAGAAGGGAAAAACCGTGATGATACGCAGTTAGAGGAAGAGGCCGCGATGACCGAGCCGGCTGAAGAAGATTACGCAGACGAAACGGCGGACGATGAGGTGACGGACGATTTCTCCGAGAACGAAACGGATACGGCTGCAGAAAATTCTGGCTGAAGCCGGACTGTTCTCACGGCGTAAGGCGGAAAAGGCCATACTGGATGGCAGAATCCGCGTAAACGGAGAATTGGTTACGGCCTTGGGCGCGTCTGCCGAGCCTGAAACGGACACTATCACCTGCGACGGGAACGAGGTAAAGCGGCGTCCCATGCTTTACATACTTCTCAATAAACCCGGCGGCCTCCTTACAAGCTGCTCGGACGACCGCGGCAGAAGGACGGTAATCGACCTCGTGGATGAAATCGGGGAACGGATTTTTCCCGTCGGGCGGCTCGATTACAACACTACGGGAGCGTTGCTTCTTACAAACGACGGCCTGTTCGCGCAAAAGATGATGCGCCCCTCGTCGTCCGTCACCAAGACGTATCTGGCTAGGGTGAGGGGGATTGTATCGGAAAAAACCGTCTCCAGGATGCGTACCGGCATTACCGTCGAAGGCGTCAGGCACAGGTTCCAGTCGGTTAAGCTGGAAAGGAGTACAGGGAAGAATTCCATTTTAAAAATCGAGCTTACAGAGGGGAAGAACCGTCAGATAAAAAAGGTATGCCGGGCGCTGGGCTGTCCTGTATCGAAACTCAGCCGTATAGCCTACGGACCTATAAAGCTCGGCGCGTTATCGCCCGGCGATTACCGGCACCTGTCGCAAAGGGAGGTTAAAGCGCTTTTAAGGGGCGTAAAACCGTTACCCGCAAAAGGCAGTAAAATTGCAAAACGCAGTGGGCGGAAAAATGTAAAAAAGAGGTAAACTACCTTTAGATAATCGCCTTTCGGTTTTTTTAAACAGTATTTTCAATTATCTTTCCTTAAAAAAGGAAGCAAGACGTTTGGCTTCGGACTGGCCGAAGATCAAGGAGCAGATTAAATAAACTGCCACGGCCAAAATGATGATGATGGCGAGTCCGCCCGCGGTGAAGCCGCCGGCAAACACAGGCCCCCATGCAAGCGCGATAGCCGCCGCCATTGCAAGTGATATGAGCGTGGTGGCGAGGAACGACTTGAATATCGTAATGCCGTCTATATTTCCAAAACGTTTACTGAGTAAATATCCGAGCCCCAGCAGGTTGATCCACGACGCGAGCGCGGTTGCCAGCGCCAGTCCACCGGCCTCCAACGGACCCATCAAAATAATATTTAACGCGATGTTTATCAGCATGGAGATTATGGCGAGTTTTACGGGCGTTTTCGTATCGCCTACCGCGTAAAAGGCGGAGACAAAAAGTTTCACGCCCGAAAAGGCCAACAGACCCGCCGCGTAAAAGGCAAGCACGAAGGCTGTATTGAGCGTGGCGGCGTGATCGAATGCGCCTCTTTCAAAAAGCACCCCTATTATCGGTTCGCGCAGGATGATAAGTCCGGCGGTTGAGGGGATTACAAGGAACATCGCGCCGCGAACGGATAGCGATAGCGTATCGATTATCTTTTGATTTTCGTTTTTGCCGGCATGATGGGAAAGCGCCGGCAGTAGGGCCGTGCTGATTGCAATCGCGAATACGCCCAGGGGGAACTGAACAAGGCGGTTAGCATAATAAAGGTAAGAGACGGAACCTCCCTTCAACATGGAGGCGAGCATGGTGTCCACGAACATGTTTATTTCGGCGACGGCGGTCCCGACTATGGCGGGCAGTGTAAGCAGCAGAACTTTTTTCAGCAGGCGGGATCGCGGGTCGAATACAAAGGTAAAGACAAAGCCTTCTTTTATCGCGAACGGTATCTGTATGGCCAGTTGTAAAAAACCGCCTATCAAAACGCCCGCCGCTAGTGCGTAGACCGGAAAGTCAAAATAGTCGCGCAGGAAAATAGTGCAGACGATAAACGATATGTTCAGCATTACCGGCGCGGCGGCGGGCGCCGCGAAGTGGTGCAGGCTGTTCAATATGCCCATAATAATCGCGGCCAGCGAGACGAACATGAGGTAGGGAAAGACAAGCCTTGTAAGGCTTACCGTAAGTTGAAACTTATCCGGGTCGTCCGTAAACCCAACCGCGATCAGTTTTAAAAGCGGCTCGGCAAAAACAATACCGGTTATCATTATAACCGTGATAAGGAGCGTAAGGTGAAAAAGCACGTTGTTGGCCAACCTGAACGCTTCCTCGCGGTTTTTTAAAAGTGTTTTTGTAAAAAGCGGAACAAAGGCGGCCGAAAGCGCCCCTTCGGCGGTAAGCCTTCTAAGCAGGTTGGGAATACGGAACGCCATAAAAAATGCGTCCGCCGCGCTTTTGGTGCCGAAGTAGTTAGCTATCACTATGTCCCGCACGAAGCCGGGCAGGCGGCTTAAAAGTGTGAATGCGCCGACGGTGCCGGCGGCGCCGGAAAGTGATTTAACGCGTCCCTTGGCCTCGGTCACTACGCGGTTATCTGTTCGGCGGTTTGCCGAAGCTGCCAACCGTCACTTCGGAAATCATACCCTCCGCCATGAGGGGAGAGACGTGCGTAATCATGTACTTTTTGATGTCTCTCACCCTGCTGAGTTTCATAATTTTTTGCATATGAAGTTTAGCTTCGCTTACGGAGACGTTCCTGATGAACTTTTTTAACCTTGGTATGGAGTACGAGTCCATCGAAAGGTCCGAGATGGAACCCATTCCGAGAAGCATATAAGCGTAAAACGGATCCGCGCTCATTTGACCGCATATGCTCACCGGTATCCCGTGATCTTCAGCCGCCTGCGCAACGATTGAAAGTATGCGGATGACGGCAGGGTGGAGCGGCTGGTAGAGGTAGGCCACATTTTCATTACCCCTGTCGATTGCCAACAAGTATTGGATGAGGTCGTTCGTCCCGATGGAAAAGAAATCGACATAAGGCGCATACTGGTGAGCCATGAGCGCCGCTGCCGGTGTTTCAATCATCATACCGACTTTTATATTTTCGTCAAATGGGACATTTTCCCGCGCGAGTTCGCGTTTTTGCCTGTCCAAAAACCGCACAGCTTTTCTGAGCTCTTCCACACTGCTGATCAAAGGGTACATAATCTTGAGCCTTCCGTAATGCGACGCTCTTAGAATCGCCCTCAGCTGCTCGCGAAAGAGCTGGGGGTTTCTTAGACTGTGTCGTATTGCCCGCAGGCCCAGCGCCGGATTCGGTTCGGGTTCGTTATTCGTTATAAACGGCATTTTATCACCGCCGAAGTCGAGCGTTCTGATAATAGCGTCGTTAGGCGCTATGGATTCAGCCACCTTTTTATATTCAGCAAACTGTTCATATTCGTTCGGGAACCTGGCGCCTTTTGCAAACAGATATTCGGTTCTGAAAAGGCCGATGCCTTCGGCGCCGTGTCCTATAGCGGCCTCTATGTCCTGCGACGACTCGATGTTTGCCTTGAGACTGACTACAATTCCGTCTTTTGTCGTTGCCGCCTCCTGCGCATGGCTTTCCATTTCCCTGTCGAAATACAGGTACTGTTGACGCATCCGGTTGTAATGCTTGAACTGGTCCTCGGTGGGGTTTACCAGGAGCTGACCCGCTATGGCGTCCAGGATAACCGTATCGCCGGTTTTTGCTATTTGCGTTGCTTTATGCATGCCCACCAGCGCCGGCATATTCAGGGATGAAGCGATAATCCCGGTGTGCGATGTTTTGCCTCCGATTTCGGTTACGAATCCCAGCACATTCGCGGAATTCATCTGTGCGGTGTCGAAGGGCGTTAAATCGTGGGCAAGTACGATTACCTGCCCCGGCAGGCTGGAGAGATTATCCTCTACGGTGCCCATCATGTTTTGTATGAGCCTGTTAACGACTATTTCAATTTCATTCAGCCTGTCCCTGAAATACTGATCCTTTATCTTTTCAAATCTCGCGGCGAGATTATCGAAAGTCTTTTTCAGGGCCCATTCGGCGTTTACCCTGCTCTTTTCGATTGTCAGCCTCGTCCGATTAATCAAGGCCGGGTCGTTTAGAAGTTGTATATGGGGGTGCAGTACAAGGTTTATGTTGTCCCCGGGACTTTTGACGTTATTGTTAAGAGTTTCGGCCATTTTGTTTTTGGTGTTTTCCACCGTTTCGTCAAACCGCGCGATTTCCTTTTTTACGTTTTCTTTTGTAACGCTGTGCCGGATGATGCAAATGTGAAACTTGTTAAGTACGTGCGCTTTTCCAATCGCTATGCCGGTTGAGGCGACTATTCCCTTTAGAAATCTCGGTCGCAAGGTTTTGGCGGTCATTTATAATCCTGAAAAAATCTGGTGAGAGATACGAGAGCGGCGTCCTCGTCCTCGCCGATTGTTTCTATAACGATTGTGGAACCGTGACACGCTCCCAGCGCCAGAATATCCATGACCTCCTTGCCGTTCCCGGACAGGCCGTTATGGTGAAGCGTAACAATGGATTTAAACATGTCGCTAATGCCCGATAATATAAAAGCGGACCGCGCGTGCAAACCCAATGGATGGATAATTTCCACCTCAACCCTTTGCATTCTTTCCTTTTAGAATTTCCGATGAGAGATAAATGTTTTCCTTACCGTAGACCATAAGTTTAACGGCCATTGTTTTCAGGTCGCTGTTTTTTTGCATGGAAACGGCTTTTATGAGAACAGGCAGGTTAACGCCGGAAATAATCTCTATCTTTAGTTCGTCTTCCAGTGACATGCAGATGTTTGAGGGAGTGCCCCCGTACAGGTCCGTTACCACCAGCGCGCCGTCGCCGTCGTCCGCGGCGCGTATCGTATCCTTGACGATTTTACGGGCCGCCGACACTTCGATGTTGTGATCTACCGCAACGGCCTGAACCGAGCCGCTGTTGCCGGTTATGAAGTTGAGTGTCACAAGCAGTTCATTCGCCAGGTTCCCGTGCGCGCATATTACAATCCCGACCATTAGTTCTCCCGTATTCTTTATGCTAAAGGGAGTGCTCCGCCATGCTGAAAATTTCCAATATTTCAGCCGGAGTGTTCATCTCCTTCAGTTTGGAAGTGAAGCCGTCCGTCTTTACGAGGCGCGATATTCTTGCGAGTAATTTAAGATGGTTTCCCGCTTCGCTTTGCGGCGCCAGTAAAAGGAAGACGTAGTGCACTTTTTTATCGTCGAGCGAACTGAACTCTATCCCGTTAACCGATTTTCCGAACATAGCCGTAATTCCTTCGATGTCGTCGCACTTCGCATGTGGTATCGCCACGTGGCTGCCAATTCCGGTGCTGCCCAGTTTTTCACGCTCCAGCAGAGACTGTTCAATCTTTTCTTTGTCGTTGACAAGTTTTATTGAATGTAGCCGTTCGACCATTTCACGAATGGTGTTTTCTTTATCGGTCGCTTTAAGGTCCGCGATGATTGTATCAACGGTCAGAAGATTGGTAAGTCTCATTTTTCCTATTTACCGCTTTAATTCACTCACGTTTCGATAAGGCCCAGACTGCCGTCCGAGCGGTGGTAAATCACGTTGATCCTCTCGCCCGGCGAACTTCTGAAAACAAGGAATTGCCATCGGTTTTCATTCAGCTCCTCAATCGCTTCGCCCGTGGACATCGGCTTGTTGAACGGCAGATCGGTTTTGATGATTGCAGGTGTTACTTCCTCAACCGGCATGGACGTCGTATCTTGAGTTTCCTTGCCCCTGTGGTGGCTTGACCGCTTATCCTTGAACTTCCTGGCCTGCCGTGCGATCTTGTCCATTACTTTATCGATGGCCGCGTACATGTCTTCGGTCTCTTCCACACCCTGCAGATGCAGCCCCTTGCCGTTTACGGAGACTTCGGCGCGCTTCCTGAACTTGTCGACCGCAAGCGTAACGTGTACACGCAGGTTAAAATCCAGGTATTTGTTAAGCACGGATACCTTTTCCAGCGTGTATGATTTTAGAGCGGGCGTAACTTCAAGTTTTCTACCTTGTATGTTTACTAACATAGCGGCACCTCTCTAATAAAAGAAACGGTTAATATATCCTTTTACGTTTTGAAGCCGGTGCGACACCGAGTTCTTTACGATATTTTGTCACTGTTCGACGTGCGATCTTCACGTCCTGGGTCTGCAGAAGTTTAACAATCTGGTCGTCGGTAACCGGTTTTTTATCGTCTTCTTCCATCACTATTTTTTTAATCATCTCCTTTACGCGAACGGAAGAGACTGAACTTCCCAGATACGAGTTGACGCCGCTGTGGAAAAAGAATTTTAACTCCAGGATTCCCTGCGGCGTATGTATGTACTTGTTGCGAGTTACGCGGCTTATTGTGGATTCGTGCATGCCGATATCCTCCGCAACATTTCTCAGTACCAGCGGTTTCAGGTGTGATATGCCGTTATCCAAAAAACCCCGCTGGAACTTCGCAATACTCTTACCGACCTTCAGCATCGTCTGACGCCTTTGCTCAATACTTTTGATTAGCCATATCGCGGCCTTGAACTTGTTTTCCACAAACTCGCGCGTTTTTGCCTGCACGGATCGGTTGCCTTTGAGGATGCTTTTGTAATATGAGTTTATCTTGAGCCTGGGTACGCCCTCGTCGTTCAATAAAACCTGATACTCGCCGTTTACCTGCACCAGGTACAGGTCCGGGATAACATAATGAGCTTTTTCCGCATTAAGCGACTTTCCCGGCGCCGGATCAAGCGAACGGATAAATTCCACGGCTTCCATTACCCGCTCGACATCCACGTCCAGCTCTTTGGCGATTTTTGCGTAGTTGCGTTCCATCAGTTTTGAAAGGTGACCCTCTATCAGTTCCCGTATTATCGGATCGTCAGGTTCCAGGCTTTGCGCCTGCAACATCAGGCATTCCTTTATGCCGGAGGCGCCGACACCGGTTGGTTCGAACTTTGTTTTTATCAGCTCAAGCAACTCGTCGGCCAATTCAATCGACTCATTCGCCTGATCGGCGATATCTTTCAACTCTCCTTTAAAGAACCCGTTTGAATCGATTTCCGAGATTATAATTTCGCCTACCTGCCGTTTTTTCTTTTCCGGTACAGTCAGATGGAGCTGCCAAAGCAGGTGGTCCTGCAGCGACTCGGCGGTTCTAAGTGTATTTTCAATGGAAGGTTTATCTTCGTACCCCTCGCCGGTAGCGCCGTCGTACGCCTCTTCCTGGAAATAAGAATCCCAGTCCATCTCGTCGCTTTTGTTTTCCTCCTTGGGATTTAGCGGCACCTCTTCCTCGAAACCCTCGGCCGGTTTTTCCTCATCAGGCTTTTGTCCGTTCTCCTGTTCCTTTTGCGTATCGACTTCGGCGTCTTCTTCTTCAAGGAAGGGATTCTCATCCATCTCCTGGCGTATGGCGCTTACAAGCTCCATGCGCGTCATCGGCAGCAGCTTTATGACCTGCTGGAGTATGGGCGTCATCACCAGCTTTTGCGTCAGCTTGGTCGATAACCTCAGTTCCATACCCATATTAGACGGTTACCTTAATGAAAAATTTGTTCCCAGGTAAAACTTGCGTACTTTTTCGGATGATATTATCCAGTCCGGCGCTCCGCTTTCAATTATTTTACCTTCATTTATAACAACATCATCCACCTGTATAACAGGATGCACCTCA
>JBHHVT010000072.1:0-10241 GCA_046754425.1 Nitrospinota bacterium
CAAAGGACCGCTCGCGGAAAAAATGTACCTCAATCCGCCGAGCATGGTCGCGGGCAAATACCAGAAAAAAAGCGTTACCGAACTTACCAAAATTATCGGAGGGTACGGTCGCAGGGAAGGATCCGAGATGCCTATCTGGTCGGATGCCCTGCCGGAGGCGAACTTAAAACATATCGCCGCTTACATAGGGACAATGACCCAAACGGACTTAAGGCTTATCGCCGATCTCAACCGCGGAAGGCTTATTTACAAAAATGCGTGCGCCGCCTGCCACGGTACGCGCGGCAAGGGCAACGGGATTCTTGCAAAGATGATAAAAGCGAAAATGTCCGACCTTACACTACCCGGCGCCGTTGAAAGCCTGGCCGACAAACAGATTATAGAAATAATACGCAAAGGACGCGGGAAGTTCATGCCGTCGTGGGTAGGGACGCTAAACGACTCCGAGATACTGGATGTCGCGGCCTACGTACGCAAGCTGCAAAAGAAAAAATAACCGCCGACCCGTTTACAGCGGGGAAAAACATGCCTGCGCAGTATGTCGTAACCGCCTGCCCATGAAGCGGGTCCGCAATTTTATCTCTTGTCCAATACGGTACGATTAATGTTAAAATCTTAGGATAGCAAAGAGTGTCAATCCCCGCTGAGCGGGCCATTTGGAGGATTATGGATAGATGAATGCCGCGCTTATTTTGGGCGGGTCCATACTGGTTTTCCTTATTTCGTATTTTACATACGGCAGATACGTATCCCGCCTCGTCGGGCTTGACGATTCCACAATAACACCTGCCCACAAGTTCAGCGACGGTGTGGATTACGTCGCCGCGCCGACCCCGGTCGTAATCGGCCACCATTTTGCCTCGGTTGCGGGGGCCGGCCCGATTGTAGGGCCGATTATTGCCCTCTATTTCGGCTGGTTGCCGGGGCTATTATGGATACTTTTCGGCTCCGTATTTGTGGGCGCCGTTCACGATTTCATATCGCTCGTCGCGTCGATGCGGCACGAGGGGCGGTCCGTCGGATGTATAATAGAACGCTACATAGGACGGCTGGGTAAAAAGCTGTTCCTTATCTTTTCCTTTTCCGCGCTCATTTTGGTAATCGCGGTTTTCGCCCGCATAGTAGTGGCCACACTTTTAAAACAACCGGAGGTTGCAACCGCGTCCGTTCTGTTCGTCGCGCTGGCGCTTATCTTCGGCCAGGCGGTAAACCGTTTCAGGGTTCCGCTGTTACCGGCCACCATCGCGGGCGTGGCGCTTATGGCGCTCTGCGTCTGGATAGGCATAACGTATCCGCTGCTTTTGTCGGAAAAGATGTGGTTTGCGATTGTAATGATATACATCTTTCTCACGTCGATAGCCCCGGTATCACTGCTCCTTCAACCGCGCGACTATCTTAACTCGTACCTCCTTATCGGCGTCCTGATAATGGCGGTCTTCGGAATCTTCGTTTACCAGCCGACCATGGCGATGCCCGCGTTCACCTCTTTTAATACCGAGCTCGGCCTTCTTTTCCCCATGCTATTCGTGACCATAGCGTGCGGGGCGGTATCCGGCTTTCATTCGCTGGTTTCGTCCGGCACATCCAGCAAACAGATAAACAGGGAGTCCGATGCCAGAATTGTCGGCTACGGCTCGATGCTTGTGGAAGGCGTGCTTGCGGTCGTGGCGCTGATAACCGCCTCGTACCTCGCGCCGTCTGCTTTCGCGTCGCTGATGCCGCTGAAAAGTCCCGACCCGATATCGGTCTTTGCCAACGGAGTCGGGAATTTTTCGACCGCGCTGGGCATTCCGGTTTCAACGGGCGTTACCTTTGCCGCCATGGCGATCTCCTCCTTCGCTCTCACCACGCTGGACACCTGCGTCAGGCTTGCGCGATTTGCCTTCCAGGAATATTTTACATCTTCGGCGGATGAGCAAAAAATGACCCCCTGGGTAAACAACCCGATAACCGGAACGGCGCTGGCGGTCGGGCTGGGCCTTGCGATGGCGCTTAGCGGCGGCGCCGGTTTTTTATGGCCCGTTTTCGGCGCTTCAAATCAGTTGCTGGGGGCGCTCGCTCTTCTGGCGGCTTCGGTATGGCTGGAGAGAACCGGCAGGAAATCGCTCTTTGTAAAGATACCAATGGTAATAATGTTCGCGATTTCCCTGACCGCGCTTTTAATCGTAGCGATGAAAAATATCGATGCCGGTAACTGGATTATAGCGGCATTGGCGGTGGCGCTTTTCGGATTCGGTTCCGGACTGGCCGCGCTAGCGCGCGTAAGCCTGAAAAAATCCGTCGAACCTGCTAGTGAGGAACTTGTCCCGGAAACGAATGCATAACCCCCCCTGGCAGCTATACGTCTTCATGGCGGCTTATCTTCGCGCCTACTTTTTTCAGTTTTTGTTCTATGCTCTGATAACCCCGGTCTAGGTGGTACACCCTTCTTATCTGTGTCCTGCCGTTTGCCGCAAGACCGGCCAGAACCAGCGACGCGCTTGCGCGAAGGTCGGTCGCCATCACGTCCGCGCCGTATAGCGACGTTACTCCCGTAATAAACGCGTTATTGTGGACATGCTTGATTTTCGCTCCCATCCTGCGCAGCTCCGCCACGTGCATGAAACGGTTTTCGAAAACCGTTTCGGTAATCAGGCTCGTCCCGTCCGCAACGGCAAGGGCGGCCATTATCTGCGCCTGCATATCGGTCGGGAAAGCCGGATACGGCGAAGTTTCCACGTCGGCAGGCCGCAGTCTTTTCGGGCCGGTAACTTCCATGAAGCCGTCGCCTTCGACGATCTTGCATCCCAGTTCGTTGAACTTTAACGTAACCGCTTCCAGATGAGCGGGATTACAGCCGTTCAGCCGGAGGTTTCCGCCGTTTATGGCGGCCGCGGCGATGAAGGTACCCGTCTCAATGCGGTCCGGCATTGTCCTCATCTCAACCGGCCGCAGTTCGTTCCCGCCGGTTATGGTTATTTTATCCGTACCGGCTCCCTCGATCTTCGCGCCCATTTTGTTCAGCATATCGGCAAGGAAAACCAGCTCCGGTTCGCGCGCGGCGTTTTCCAGTACCGTTATTCCCTTTGCCGCCGCCGCCGCCATCATGACGTTCGCAGTACCGGTAACGGTAACGATATCGAAGCATATCCTTGCGCCGTGAAGCGTGCCGTTAACTACGGCGTCCACGTATCCGTGGTCGAAAAGGATTTTTGCGCCGAGGCTTTCAAAACCTTTCAGATGCAAATCTATCGGACGCTCTCCGATGGCGCACCCGCCCGGCATCGATATGCGCGCCTCACCAACGCGCGCAATGAGCGGGCCGAGTACAAGACACGATGCGCGCATGGTGCGCACGAGGTCGTACTCGGCTTCCATTCCGTTTAACTTTTCCGTATCTATGGAAAGGGTATCGTCCCCCTCCCATTTGACCTCCGCCCCCAGGCTTGCAAGCAGACTAATGATGGTATCGATATCCCTGAGGCGAGGAACGTTCGACAAAACGAACCTTCCCGGACATAAAAGTGTCGCCGCAATAGCGGGAAGCGCGGCGTTCTTCGCGCCGGATATGGAAAGTTCGCCTTCCAGCTTACGGCCGCCCTCTATGACTATCTTATCCATTTACAACACTTTTGAATACGGCGGATACAACGCGCATGTGGCCTGCAAGGTCGCGGTGAAAAACTATTTGCGTCCAGATGTTTTTATCAAACAGCGCTTCCACGAGGTCCCTTTGGCCGTAACCTATCTCGCAAAAAAAAGTTCCGCCACCGTTAAGGAAAGCCGGCGTTTCGCGTATAAGTTTCCCGATAACTTTAAGGCCGCCGTCAGTCGTAAAAAGGGCGCTCTCCGGTTCGTAATCGCGCAGTTCAATTTGAAGATTTTGCTTTTCCTTTATGTCAACATAGGGAGGGTTTGAAACTATCGCGTCAAACTTCCCCTGTACATTATCAAAAAGGTTTGAGTGTGAAAATTCGACGTTTTTTATACCCAACTCTTTTCCGTTTTCCTTTGCCACCGCCAGCGCGTTGCCGGATATGTCAGTAGCCGTAATCTCCCAGTCTGGCCGCTCGGCGGCGAGTGAAAGCGCGATGCATCCGCAGCCTGTACCGATATCAAGCAGACGGATAGCCTTCGCCGCGGTAAACCTTCGAAGGGTCTCTTCCACGAGGATTTCCGTTTCGGGCCTCGGTATAAGCGTAGAACGGTTTACCAGGAAGGCGTGCTTATAAAAATCCTTATGGCCGGTCAGGTAGGCGACCGGTTCACCCGCCGCGCGTCTGGTTATTAATTCCCAAAAAAGTTTTTCGTCCGTCGAAGTTAACTTTTCCGGCGGATTCGCCAGCAGTGATATTCGGGTTATGCCGAGCGCGTGTGACATCAAAATCTGCGCGTCCAGTTCCGGTGTGTCGGTTGTAGTGCCGGACAGTGCAACTATGCCATCTTCCAGAAGATTCAGGCGAAAACCTGCGTTTTTGATCTTCCCCTCCTTTTCAATGAGGGGATTGAGGGGCGAAACCCCTCCGGCACTTCGTGCCACCTCCCCTTGAAAAGGGGAGGATTTTTCATACAAGCTCACCAGATACCTCGCGGCTTGCTGCGGAGAGCTTTCATTCGCTTTTACTCGCCGCACCGGCCGCTCCGGCCGCACCTGTTGAGGCGGCGGCCAGCTGATTTTCCTGCGCCGCCTTTTGAAGGTTGTCGATAATCTCGTCCAGATTTCCCTCCATGACCGAATCGAGGCTGTAGAGAGTAAGGTTTATCCTGTGATCCGTCACTCTTCCCTGCGGAAAATTATACGTCCGTATTTTTTCGCTTCTGTCGCCGGTTCCCACCATCGCCTTTCTAGCGCTATCCTGCTTTTTCCTTTCTTCTTCCATGTGCATGTTTTGTACGCGAGATAGCAGAAGTTTCATCGCCTTCGCCCTGTTCTTGTGCTGAGACTTTTCATCCTGCATGGAAACCGTCACGCCTGTCGGGATATGAGTAATCCTTACCGCCGAGTCCGTGGTATTCACGCTCTGACCGCCCGGGCCGCTGGCCCGGAACACGTCGATCTTCAGCTCCGCCGGGTCAAGGCGCACTTCCTGTTCCTCCGCCTCCGGCAGGACGGCGACGGTGACCGCCGACGTATGGACGCGGCCCTGTGTCTCCGTCTTCGGTACGCGCTGTACGCGGTGCACGCCGCTTTCGTACTTTAATATTTTATAAACGTCTTTGCCCTCGACGGACGCTATCACCTCCTTGAAACCGCCAGACGCCGACTGGCTGATGCTCATCGGCTCCAGCTTAAAACCCTTGTCGGCCGCGAAACGCGAATACATATTGTATAGCTCCGATGTAAAGAGAGACGCCTCCTCGCCGCCGGTACCGGCGCGTATTTCGAGTATCACGTTTTTCGAATCGTCCGGATCCCTGGGGAGCAGAAGTTTCTTTAAGCGTTCCTCCAGTTCCGCGAGCTTTTTTGTCAGCTGTTCGTTTTCTTCTTTCGCGATCGCCGTTAACTCGGCATCCTCGGCGTCGTCGATCAGCGACCTGTTTTCATCGAACAGTTTTTTAGTTTTGACGTGTTCACGGTAAACATTCACCAGTTCAGAGATATCCGACTGCTCTTTGCCGTACTTTTTCAGCAGTTCCGTATCGGCTATCACCAGCGGGTCGCAAAGAAGCGCGTTAAGCTCCTCGAAACGCTTTTCGACTTCCTTAAGTTTTTCAAACATGGTGAAGATAACTAATTGTTTGTAGTTGGGCGGGCCGAATTGCGGCAGGTCTGCGAACCTGTTTGGTTAATCAAGGCGTTCGTAAAAGTTCTCATTATTAAAAGAGCCCAATAAGTTACCTTGCGACAGCCGGCTGCCAGCTACCGGTTGGGCCGGTATTATTTTTTTGCCGCTGCTTTTTGCTGTCTTAATCTGAACTTCTCCACTCTTCCCGCCGTATCCACCAGCTTTTGCTGGCCGGTGTAGAACGGATGGCAGGCGGAGCAGATGTCCACATGAATTTCTTTCATTGTGGAGTGCGTCTCAACGACGTTGCCGCAGCCGCAAATAATCTTTGCGTCAATGTAATCCGGATGAATACCTTTTTTCATTTTTCCTCCGCTGGTTATGCGTTCATCGCCTTCAGGAATTTCTTGTTGTCCTTTGTCTGGCGCATTTTATCTAGTAGAAGCTCCATCGCTTCCACGGCGTCCATCGGCTGAAGGACTTTTCTCAACAGCCATACGCGCGCAAGCTCTTCATCGGAAAACAGCAGTTCCTCCTTGCGCGTACCTGAACGGGTGATATCGAATGACGGGAATACCCTCCTGTCCGCCAGCTTGCGGTCCAGATGAAGCTCCATGTTCCCGGTTCCCTTGAATTCCTCGAATATAACGTCGTCCATCCTGCTGCCGGTCTCTACAAGCGCCGTCGCGAGGATGGTGAGGCTTCCGCCTTCTTCTATGTTGCGCGCCGCGCCGAAAAACCGTTTCGGCCTTTGCAGGGCGTTTGAATCTACACCGCCGGAGAGCACTTTACCGCTCGGCGGAACGATTGTGTTGTACGCTCGGGCAAGGCGCGTAATGGAGTCAAGCAGAATTACAACGTCTTTTTTGTGCTCCACAAGGCGTTTGGCCTTTTCTATAACCATCTCCGCCACCTGTACGTGCCGCTGGGCAGGTTCGTCGAATGTGGAGCTTATCACCTCGCCCTTTACCGACCGTTGCATGTCCGTAACCTCTTCCGGCCGTTCGTCTATCAGCAGGACCATCAGAGTGACTTCGGGATGGTTTTCAGCAATCGAATTGGCGATGCCCTGCAGGAGCATCGTCTTGCCGGTTCTGGGGGACGCGACTATAAGGCCGCGTTGGCCTTTTCCTATCGGTGTTATCAGGTCCATCATTCTCATGGACATATTTTCGTTACCGGTTTCCAGTTTTAGTCTGGAATCCGGATAAAGAGGCGTGAGGTTGTCAAAGAGCGCCCTTTCCCCTTCTTTGGTTGGGTCCTCATGGTTAATCGATCCCACCCGCAGCAGGGCGAAGTAACGCTCGCCTTCCTTTGGCGGCCTTATTTCACCGGTTACGGTATCGCCCGTTCGCAGGTCGAACTTCCTTATCTGCGACGGCGAGACATACATATCGTCAGGTCCCGGAAGGTAGTTGGAGCTGGGGGCGCGTAAAAAACCGAACCCGTCCGGCAATATCTCAAGGACACCTTCGCCGAAAACTACACCCTCTTCCTTCGCCTGGCTTTCCAGTATCCTGAAAATAATCTCCTGCTTGAGAAGGCCCTTGCGCTCTTCAATGTTGAGCTTCTTCGCGATCGTCGTAAGTTCCTCGACCGTTTTTTGCTTTAGTTCACCTACATTCATTGTTTTCAATTATTCGTGCTCCATAATGGTAAATTTAATCTAAAATCGGAAAATAATATGGAAAATTCCGAATAGATAACTCTGGATTGCTATCCGGTGTGCGAAATCCGGTAAGGCTCTTCCTCCCAAACGTTATTTTCGAGCTATGACCGGTATTTTTCCATCATCCGGCTGGAATGTCAAATACTAATTCAGGATGGTTTTTTCATCGCGGCTTTCCCGCTTCCTGATCGTTTTTGACGCCCTGGAAGCCGCCTGCAGGTCCCTTATCCGCTTTCTATACTCCTCCGTTATCAAACGCGCCTCCTTGTCCGACGCGACTACGCGCGGCGTCAGCAAAATCAGGAGTTCCGTTTTGCTGGTCGATTTGGCATTCGCCCCGAAAAGCCAACCTATAATAGGTATTTTGTACAGGAAAGGAACGCCGGACTTGTCCCCTCCCTTTGCTTCCCTGATCATCCCGCCTATCATGAGTGTCTGTTTATCTTTTACGACAACGCTTGTTTTTGCCTGACGCCTGAACAGCGGTACGGCGTTATCCACCGGCGACGTGATGGATGAGTTTATCTGGCTGATCTCCTGATCTATGTCCAGCGTAACGTACCTCTCCTCATTGATTTTCGGGGTTACCGAAAGCCTTATGCCGACGCTTCTGTATTGAACGCTGTCTCTTGTTATCCCCGTTGTAGTGGTGGTCGTTACCGGGATCGGAACTTCGTCCGTTATATCGATGGAGGCCGTTTTATTATCGCTGGTCATAAGTATCGGGCTTGCGGTTACATCCAGCTTTCTTTCCTGAGCAAGCGCCGTTACCAATCCCATCACGTCAGTCGTCGGCCTGGTAAAAAAGCTGAGACCGGCCGCGCCTACCTGGTTGAAGGCGGGGTTATTCAGGTTGGTTGCTACCGTCCCGGCCTGGCCCAGACCGCCGAAATTTTGCGCCAGATGATACGTGTCGCGCCGAAGCGCCCACTCCAGACCGAACTCCAACTCGTCGGTGAGGCTCAATTCGGTAACAAGAACCTCTATAAGAACCTGCAACGGCATCACATCCAGCTCCTTGAGCGTTTCCACGATCCGCTGGTAATTTATCCTGGCGGTGCGGATGATAATCGAGTTTGTTTCCGCGTGCGGGATTATCAATACTTCGTTGTCCACCATCGGAAGTGTTTTTGCCGATATTTCCTTTTTTTTGCCGCCGTTCTTGTTGGAGGCGGTATTTTTAACAATACCTTTGCTTTTACGTCCGTCGGCGGGGGAGTATAGCTGTCTTAGTATCCGGGCAAGCGTGGCGGCGTCGCCGTTTTGCACCTGGTAGATGAAAGTCGATACCTCCGCTGTGTCGGATGGCGGCGCGTCCAGCTTGTCCACCCATGACTTTATTGACGAATAGAGGTTCGGGAACGGGTTGACCATCAGTATGGCGTTTAAACGATCCAGCGGCATGAAGGTAACGCCTCCGGGATTGCTTTTTACATAACCCATGGCGGTGAAGATGGAGGTAAGCTCCTGGTTGACCTCGTCGGCGTATGCGTTTTTAAGCTCAAACAGTTTTACCTGCAGACTGTCCAGAGAGTCGACGTCTATCGCCTCGACGAGCGTGACGATCTCCTGCAACTTTGTGCCGCGCTCAACCATCAGCACCATGTTCGAGCTCGGTATCGGCGTTACCGACGCGCTTTCGGACAGGAAAGGCTTTAGAATCTCGACCACCTGGTCGGCGGAGACGTAATTGAATGATAGTATCTGAATCTGGTACCTGTCCTGCGCCGCGAACCGTGTGGGCGGAACGTCCTTGTATATCGGGAGCGGTTCCTTTAGCCCCTTGGCTATCGGTAAAAACCGCCAGTAGTCGCCTATCTTGACCCTCGCGATGTTGTTCAGCGACATCAGCTGGTCCAGAAGGTCGAGCGCGCTTGAGACCGGTATTTTATTTAGAGTGCGTATCGTAACGAAACCGCCTATGCCGGACTCTATGATGTAGTTCATCCCTAGAATTTCGCATATATTTTTGATGACTTCCCTTATCGGCGCGGCCTCGAAGTTCAGCACAATGGATTTGCCGGCAGTTGTCGCGCCCTTTCTGGACTGCCTGGCCGATGGGGTTTCTTCTACACGCAGGCCCGTTTTGCGCTTACCGCTAATGCTGGGGGTGACCACCACTTTCGGGCCGGGCAGCTTTTCCTGTGACTCCTCAAGCTCTACCGATTGGCTGTTAGCGCCTGAGATTGAGATATTTTCCGCGCCGCTGTCAGCGATAAACAGGGCAATCGGTATCAGGGCAATCAGTATCCTTTTCAACAAGGCTCTCCCGGACACAACGCAACTGTTACCATTATATTTTTGAGCTATGTTAACACACTTAACTTGAAAGCAATCCCTTTTAATATGAATAAACATATTTCATTTTCAAAAAATAGTCCATGACATCATCGGACGGGCTTGTTTTAGCGATGACGGAACATCATGACTCACCTCAATAAAGGTAAGAGCTTCGATTTTGACTCTTCAAATGCGCGAACAATGTGCCTCTTAAGGTAAATCTTTTGAGCTCCAAAGAAAAAGCATGTGTCGTCATTGTAGTCTGAGGCTTGCTCGAAATTACCAATCCGAAATTCTTCGAGTTCTTTTCTGGATTCTCTGTAAACCTCGGCGGCCGAAATTCCGGCCTTTGCAAAGGCCGCCCTTGACTCCAGTATCTTTTGTCGCGCTTTCGCTTTTTTGGAGCGCCGGTATTCCCCGTAGGGAACGATTACCGCCATCGGTTTGCTTCTCCTATGGTCATATATTATGACTATGTTGTATGTCCATATTCAGGGCATGTCAAGACGGCGGTCCATTGTATGGGCAGATCCGCTAGCCCGAATTATTCATGAAGAAGTTGAATTTTCAAATTATAGGTCGTAACC
>JBHHVT010000073.1:0-10144 GCA_046754425.1 Nitrospinota bacterium
GCGGGGGATTAATGCATGCCCGTTTGGACCAAAGGATTTTGTGGAAAAATCTAGGTTGATTAACCAATAATAGTTTTTCTCAAATCTCTTTACCGTTGAGAACTAACCAAACACTCACCATACTAAATCGTCCCTAATCGCTTTAAGGACAGCCTTTTTTACCTTGAGGCTTTCCACAACCGCGTTTCTCATAATTCTCCTGTAGCGTTCGGCTATTCTGGTCATTGAGGCCTGCCTGTTTTCCTCCGCGAGTACCCTTTCAAGTTCCCCCCGCGCCCATTTGGCTTTAGGGCCCTCTCCTTTTTTTATCTTGCTTATCGCGAACTGAAGTTCCGCGGCGCCTTTTTTCAGTTTAATGCGCGCTTTCCTCAGGTTGGTAACAAACATCGGTTTGGAAAGTATCTCCGTATCGCGCCTGATATGGTTTTCCAGCGCCGATATCGCCGCGCGTTTTTCGGAAAGGGTTAAAGTGTCAGATGGCTGCGTATGAAAAGTGGCGGCTGAAAAGAAAACAAGCGCGGTAACGACGGTATGAATCACAACCCTTCCTTTTTTAACTCCTCGGCGATTTTTTTCTGCCGGGAGGTCAGCTTTTTCGGCACGCTGATTCCGATCTCCAGATAGAGATCGCCCGCTGCGGACCTCCCCCTCTTGACGCCCTTCCCTTTTATCCGAATCTTCTGTCCCGAGCGCGTCCCCGCCGGAACCTTTACGCTGCGTTCGCCTTCCAGTGTGCGAACCCTCACGGAACCGCCCAGCAATGCGGTCGAAACATCTATATCCATTTTCATAATCAGATCGTCGCCTTCGCGCTTGATGTACGGGTGCGGTGCGATATGGATTTTGATGTAGAGGTCGCCTTTATGCCGGTCATACTGCCCGCCCTTACCCGAGAGCCTTAACTTTGATCCTTCTTTTACGCCCGGAGGTATCTTTACAGCTATCGTCTCGGTTCCCCTGTCTCCTTTCAGGCTGAACCGTCTTTCACCCCCTTTTACCGACTCCTCCAGTGATATGGTCATTTCGGTCGATATGTCGAGATCCGGCATCGTTGCCGCCCCGCCGAAATGTGCGCCGCCAAAAGGCGAACCTGCTCCCCTGCCGCCGAAATGTACTCCGCCGGAACCGAATATGTCGCCAAAGCCCATCTCCCGAAGTATGTCGTTCAAGTTCGTCCCGCGAAAAATGTCCTCCTGCGAAAACTGCTGATGGAATTTTTCGGACCCGAACGTGTCATAATTTCTTTTCTTTTCCGGGTCGCTCAGCACGGCGTAGGCCTCGCTTATCTTTTTAAATTTTTCTTCCGCCACCTTGTCGCCGGGATTTTTATCCGGGTGGTATTTCTTGGCCATTTTGCGGTAATTTGCCTTAATTTCACGCTCGCTCGCGTTTTTTCCCACACCCAGAATTGCGTAGTAATCGTCTTTCATTTTTATTATTAACTATTTGACATATCGTTATTTGTGCCCTTTAATGCATCTATAAGTCTAATGTATCATAAAGCAACTATTGTAAGCTTGGTCATTGTACTGTCCCTTGGCATATCATTGGTTGCCAACGGGGAGCCTTTACCTGCGCCTTTAAGCGATAATGTCCTGACCTCGGCGAAAGATTGCGCGTCGTGCCACGGCGAGATATACGGCAAGTGGAAGGACTCCATGCATTCCCAATCGATTTCCGATCCGATATTCAAAACCGCCTACATGGAAGCCTATCTTGCCTCGAAAGGAGAGGCGAAAAAGCTCTGCATGCGCTGCCACGCGCCAGCCGTTTACCTGAATGGCGACTACGACCTTGATGAGCCGATAACAACCGAAGGCGTAACGTGCCACTTCTGCCATTCCGTCGAGGATGTAAAACCGCTTCATGAAAAGCCGTTCACACTCAAAATAGGAAGAACCATTCGCGGGCCGAGTGGAACCGGCGAAACGGATTATCACACATCGGTGAAGTCGGTTATTCACGGCAGATCGGAACTCTGCGCCGGATGCCACGAGTACGAAGCGGGCGGCATTAAGATAATGGGCACATATTCGGAATGGAAAAACGGCCCGTACGCAAAAAAGGGCATCCAGTGCCAGGGATGCCACATGCCGCAAGAGATGGTGACGGATAAAAACGGACGCAAAAGAAGAGTATTCAGCCACTACCTGGCGGGCGGCCACTCCATGATGCAATTAAGAAAAGCAGTAACGGTAAGGGTGGCCGGCATAGAGCGCGGCAAGGATAGAATCACCGTGGAACTTGAACTGGAAAATTCCGGATCCGGCCACTACGTGCCGACCGGTATACCCACGAGGCGCCTGCTTCTATCGTGCCTGATAAAAACATCGGACAAAAAGGCGCTCAAGCAAAAAATTACTTACGAAAAAGTTATCTTCGATCCGGACGGGAAGGAGTTGACGAAGGATGCGGACATTATGCTCGGTCTCGGCACGCGGATAGTGAAGGATAATCGGCTGGCGCCGGGTGAAAAACGCAAGGTGCGGCTGGTTTACTTTACGAACCCGGATGTGGAGGTCGCGGTATCGGCATGGGTTGACTACGTTTACAGCCCCGACCTTGCACAGCCGATTGAGATGAAGGTGGAGATGAGCCGGGTGGAGAGGTTCTTTTCAAAATGAAGCGGGACGGTTATATGGAAAGACCTGAACTGGAGGAGCAAAGGGATTGGTCCGAGCTGTCGGTCGGCAGACGTCTATTTATAAACGGCTCACTGCTGGCCGCACTTGCGGCGGCCGCCGCGGGCGCGTTTTATCCGCTGTTCCGCTATCTCTTCCCGGTTTCACAGGGTAAAAAGGCGCTCAAGATCGAAACGTTTCGGCTTTCAGCAATGGAGCTGCCGGTGGGTGAAGCGCGTTTTTTTAAATTTAAACGAAAAGTCGCCGTCCTTATTAGGAAAAACGAACAGCAGGTAATAGCAATGTCCGCCGTCTGTACGCACCTCGGCTGCATCGTCAAGTTTTCGGAAAGCGACTGGCTTTTGAAATGTCCGTGCCACGGCGCGATTTTCGACCTGAACGGGAAGGTTCTCGCGGGCCCCGCGCCGCTGCCGCTGGAACTGTACGGCGCCGTTATCGAAAACAACGAAATAATCGTTACCGAGGCGTGAGTATGGAAAAAGTCAGGCTCGGCCCGTTCGTGCTGAAAAACCGGATTGCGTTAAAAATATTCGGCTGGGCCGACGAAAGGCTTGCGATAAAGGAGATCCTGGACGACGAGCTCTTTACAAAACTCGCGCCTACCCATCTGGGAATCTTTTCATGTTTCGGCGGCATCACCTTCTTTTTATTCCTGATGCAGACACTAACCGGCCTTTTGCTGATGATGTATTACATACCCGACACCAGGGAGGCTTACAAAAGCGTGGTTACGATAACCAACGACATCCCGTTCGGATGGGCGGTGCGCGGCCTGCACTTCTGGGGAGCGAGCCTTATGACCGTTACGGTCATTATCCACATGGGGAAAATATACTTTGCCGGAATCTATAAACCCCCGCGCGAATTGAACTGGGTAACGGGCGTGGTTCTTTTTCTTTTTACACTCGCCTTCGGGTTTACAGGCTACCTGCTTCCATGGACGCAGCTTTCGTACTGGGCCACGGTAGTCGGCACGGAAACTCCCGCCGCGCTGCCGGTAGTGGGAGAGTGGATAAAAATACTGATGCGGGGCGGTGAAGAGATAACGCAGGTTACGCTTAACAGGTTCTTTACGCTTCATATAATTGTTCTGCCGCTCGGCACCCTCCTGCTCCTGGTTTCGCACTTCATGCAGATCAGGAGGCAGGGTATATCGGGACCCCTGTGATGAAAAAAGAGATCGAGATTAAACACCTCCCGATAGAGGAAAAAAAACGGCTTATTAAAGAAGGGAAAATGAAATGGTTTTTCCCGGATCACGTGGTGGAGCAGATTGTGATTTGCCTTTTCGTCTTTGTTTTGCTGATAACGCTTGCCACTATTTTCCCGCCGGTACTGGACGAAATGGCGGACCCTTTCGACACGCCGGAACATATCAAGCCGGAGTGGTATTTCCTCGCCTCGTACCAGATTCTAAAAATCGCGGAAAAACTGAGCTTCCTCGGCGCGTGGGCTCCCAAACTGATCGGCATAATGGCGCAGGGAGCCTTGCTGGCGCTACTGTTCCTTATTCCGTACATTGATAAAAACCCCGAACGTTCCTACGCAAAAAGACGGTTCGCGATTGCGTTAGGAATTCTGGCAACCGCCGCGACCGCGGCTCTCACCATATGGGGACACTATTCGTAGATACCAATATCGGTTACTTCTGAATCACCGCGCCGGTCATAAAGCGGCCGGCCTTTCCCTTTTGACCGCGGTGGGAAAAGAAGACGTTATCCTGGCATGACGTACAGATTTCGCTGTCATGTATGTTCGTCATCAAGACGCCCGCTTCCAGAAGCTGGCTGTTGGCCGCAAATATCATGTCGAGCTTCCCGTCGCTGTTCCAGAATTTCTTAAACGCGTCAACCTCTCCTTCAAATATCTCCTCCCCCACTTCGTAGCAACAGCTTCGCATACCCGGCCCTATGCCGACCACCAGATCGGCGGGATCGGTTTTATAAACGCTTTTCATCTCTTCGATTGTTTTTTTCAATATCAGCGAAAACAGTCCCAACCTCCCGGCATGAACGAGCGCGACGATTTTATTAACGGGGTCCGCCATGATTATGGGCAGGCAGTCCGCGGTCAAGATCCCCCCGGCAATGCCCGGCTCCGTCATTATTAAAACGTCGCCGTCGCACTCCTTCGATTCCTTCGTCGGTACGATGATTTGCGTGCCGTGAACCTGCCTCGGAAGATATATATTTCCGGAGCCGCAGAGTATCCGGCTCACCTTTTCGCGGTTTTTTTTCACAGTCTCTTTATCATCGCCAACGTGGTCAGCCAGGTTAAGCTCGGCGAGGGAACCTTTGGAAACGCCACCCTTGCGGGTCGTTATCCAGTGTTTGAAAAATCCAAACTGTTCCAGCTTGTCGAAACTTCCCCATACAATATCGTCCTGTTCCCTTATCGTCAGCCCGTAGTAAATCATCTAAAAGCAGTTGCCCTCAAAAACGCCGCACCTTTTACAACCGGTTTCCCGCGTGGGACACGGCGGCGTGATCTTGCCCGATTTCGCCTTTTCGTACTCCCGCCAGAGATAGCTTCTCTCCACTATGGAATCTATAAAATCCCACGGCAGCGTTTCGCTCTTTTCTCTGACCCTTGCATACACAATTTTTGCTTCCGGCATGCGCAGAACGGAGTTCCAGCTCTTTCCGTTAAAAACGTTCAGTATCATGCTTCCCACCCGCCGCGAGCCGAGCGATAATAAAGCCTGAACGGCGCCGTTTTTAACGCTGTGCGCTTTGAAAACGATATTAGGTTCGCCAATCAGCATCTGTTTTAAAAGTTTTATCTTCTTTTTCAGTTCGTTCATCTCGGCAAACCGCGCCCACTGGAACGGCGTATTCGGTTTGGGGACGAACGGGTTTACGCTTACGTTAATCCTGCCCGCCCTCCCGTGAACCCTGGACGCGCTGACGAAACCGTCACGTATCTTCTTAACCAGCGTCGCTATCGCCGTTACGTCGTCCGGGGTCTCTTCCGGCAGGCCGATAAGAAAATAGAGCTTAACGTTTAAAATCCCCTCCTCGGCGGCCGTGGTTACGCAATCAACGATTTCATCATCGGAAATATCCTTATTAACGATTCGGCGCAGACGTTCGCTTCCCGCTTCGGGCGCTATCGTTACGCTCCTGGCGCCGCCTTTATCCAGCCGCCTGAAAGTCGCCCTGTCCGCGTACTCCACACGAAGCGATGAAACCGAGATGCCTCCGCCCCGCTCCAAAATGGCGTCGTATATCTCATCGATATCCGGGTGTTCGCTTATTGCGGAGCCGACCAGCCCTATTTTTTTCCGCTCGGTAAGACCGTACGCTATCTGCCTTTTCACCACCTCTTTTTTAACGTGCCGAACGGGCCGGTAGATGAAACCCGCCGCGCAAAACCTGCACCCCTGCCCACATCCCTTTCCCGTTTCTATTAAAAAACTTTCCTTAAATACCGAGTCTTCCGGGTCGATGCACTCCATCATTCCACTTGCCGGATAATCCCGCTTGTAAAGGCGCGTTACCCTTTCCGGCGCGCCATTTTTCGCAACACGTTCGGCTGTCGTACCGTCATCGTTAAACCGCACATCGTAAAGCGACGGCACGTATATGCCGTCCAATGCGGCAAGCTCCGCAAGCCTTTCGCGGCGGGTATGGCCGCGGCTTTCTTCGAGTATCGACAGCCACGATCCCACGTCGTCCTCGCCGTCGCCGATAACAAAAAAATCGATAAAGTCGGACATCGGCTCCGGGTTAAGCGTCACCGCAACGCCGCCCGCGCATACAATCGGGTCGCCGTCTTTCCTCTCCCCGCGCGTTATCGGCACGCCGGCGGTTTTTAGAATTTTCAAAACGTTTAGTTCATCCATCTCGAAAGTTACGGAAAACGCCAGCACGTCAAAACCTTTAAGCGCAATGTCGCGTTCGACCGAGCGCGGAGAAACCGGTGATTCAGATAAAAACGCGATGTCGCAATAAGCGGCGCCGTGTGAGTTGATCGCCGAGAAAATTTTCTGGAAACCGAGGTTACCCCTTCCCACCCTGCTGCTGTTCGGATAAACGAGGCAGACGGCAAGCTCCGTCCCGGCGTATCTCCGTCCGGGTTTTGCCAATGAACTCTCCGTTTTATTAACCATGTGTGATAATCTCTTTTTCTAACATGGTAGCAAAAGATATCGAAAAACAGCTTTCTATAATCCGCTTTGGCGCGGTGGAGATAATAAACGAAGAGGAGCTGCGAAAAAAACTTGCGCTCGGCAGACCGCTGGTCGTTAAGGCCGGGTTCGATCCCACCGCGCCCGACATCCATCTGGGCCACACCGTGCTTTTGCACAAACTGCGTCAGTTCCAGGTGCTTGGACACACCATAGTGTTCCTGATAGGGGACTTTACAGCTCGCATCGGTGATCCGAGCGGCAAATCCGAAACACGCCCTATCCTTACAGATGAGGAAATAAAAAATAATGCCGCCACGTACGAAAAACAGGTTTATAAAATACTGGATGAGAAAAAGACTAAGGTAGCCTTTAACTCAAACTGGATGGACAAACTCAGCGCCGCGGACATGATACGTCTTGCGTCCCAGTACCGGGTTGCCAGGATGCTTGAACGCGACGATTTCCATAAGAGATATAAAAACCAAAAACCGATTTCGATTCACGAGTTCCTCTATCCGCTCGTTCAGGGGTACGACTCTGTGGCGTTGAAAGCCGACGTGGAACTGGGCGGCACCGACCAGAAGTTCAACCTTCTGGTGGGACGCGAACTCCAGCGGGACGCCGGTCAACAACCGCAGGTAATTGTAACCATGCCTCTCCTCGTCGGCACAGACGGAATAAACAAAATGAGCAAGTCGCTTAATAACCACGTCGGCGTGGACGAACAGCCGAAAGAGATTATCGGCAAACTTATGTCGATATCCGATGAATTGATGACCTCCTATTACGAACTGATTAGCGGAATTTCGCCGGAGAATCTTGAAATACTAAAGACGGACATATCGTCCGGAAAAATACATCCGCGTGACGCCAAGATGGAACTTGCGAAAACCGTCGTTTCCCGTTTTTACGACAAAGAAACCGCCGACGCGGCGGAAGCGGCTTTCGACGCACAATTCAGGCGCAAAGAGGTGCCGCGTGACATGGAAATCTGCGAGCATGAATGGAGGAAGGAAACGGAGTTTTTATCATCGATACTTTCCGTCTGCGGCGCGGTGAAGAGCTCCTCCGAAGCGAGGCGGCTCATCAAACAGGGGGCCATCTCCGTTAACGGCGAAAGAGTCAGCGACCAGCGGTTCGCTCTTAAGAGCGGCGAATATGAAATCCGCGTCGGCAGAAAAAAGTACGTGAAAATAAAAAGCGGGTAGAGAGCCTACGGGCCGAATGGACAGTAATAGCGCGACTCGGCTGAGTTCGTCGCAGGCGGTCCGTATCGTATCAAAAAATTTCCTCATAAACTTCGCGGGCGCGCTCTGGCAGTTCGCTCTGCTCATCATCGGAACCAGGCTCGTGCTCGAAAGCCTCGGCGCCGATTCGTTCGGCATCCTCTCGCTGGTGGGCGGAACGATAGGCTACTTCCTCTATCTCGATATCGGCATCGGCGAAACTGTCATAAAAAAAGTTTCCGAGGAAACGGACAGCAAAGAGATAAGCCGCATCGTCTCAAACCTGTTTTTCTTCAGCCTGGCACTGGGCGTTCTGCTTGCGCTTATCGTTTTCCTTTTCGCAATCTTCGGCGTAACATTTTTGTTTTCCTTCGAGCCGGAGCTGACGCGAAGCTGTATCCGCGTTTTTATTGTAATCGCCGCCGGACTGTGGATACTGTACCCGCTTAACATATTCGGCAAGATTTTCATCGGCCTACAGCGGCTGGACGTTTACAACTGGCTCAGGGTGATATTCCAAACCGCTATCCTTGCCGCGATTCTTGCCGCACTGAAATTTTCCAACAGCGCCGAAGCGGCCGTGGCGGCCATAACCGTCGTCGGCATTATATGGAAACTGACCGCCCTTCTTATTTTGCGGCGCATGTACCCAAAAATTTCCGTCAGCGTTTCGCATTACGACCGCGCACTTTTACGCGACCTGCTCCGCTACAAATCTTTCGCGACGGTCAGCCAAGCCGGCGGACACATCGTTTATCAGTGCGACATCTACATGCTTGGCATACTTATGAACCCGTTGTCGGTGACGATATATTCAATCGCGAACATCATCGCCGTAAAGATAGCCGAAATATCCGGTGTGCTGGGCACCGCCCTCTTCCCGATGGTGTCCCGCTTTTACGGCGAGGGGATGCACGACACGCTTAGAAAAAGTTTCATAATCTCGCTTCAACTGATGATGTTTGTAGCGGTACCGGCCGCTGTATTTATAGCCGCCTTTTCGGAATCGATATTAGAACTCTGGGTCGGGCCGCGATACATGGATTCGACCGCCGCCCTTAAATGGCTTGCGGCGGCATGGATGTTTAACGCTTTATCCACCGTCAGCGCCTTTACTTTAAAGGCGATCAACCGCCCCGACGCTGAGGCCAGCCGCGTAATAGTAGTGCTTGTTCTCAACCTCATCCTTGATTTTTGGTTTATCCAGTGGTGGGGCGTCATCGGCGCGGTGTACGCAACGCTTATAGCCCAGGCGGCGTGGCTTGTAACGGTAACCGCCGCGGCCTCCCGCCTTGTAGGCGCCAAACCTGCTTTGGTTTTATTTTCTCTCATAAAGCTCGCCGCTCTCGGTCTTCTGCTCTCTGCCATTTACCTTATAAATTTTCCGACGTGGCTCTTCTTTGTGCCGCCTGTTATCCACACAATCGCCTTTGCGGGTCTTGGCTATCTTCTGGTGATGGATGCCGAATACAAGGGTTACGTTATAAATATTATGCGGCTTATACGAGCCGGAACCAAATAGACGTCCCAACGTATTGTGCTAGAATGCTTGCGGTAAATCGTAAGAAACAACAGTTCAACTATGGAGAGGCACTATGTTCGCACTTAAATATATTCATCTTTTTGCAATCGTAATCTGGCTTGGAGGAATGGTTTTCTTTTCATACGTAGCCGCTCCCGCCGCTTTCAAGGTACTTGAAAGGCAGACCGCTGGGGATTTCGTCGGTGTAGTTTTTCCAAAATACTTCTTTATGGGCTACGTTGCATCTGTCGTTTTGCTGATTACGCTTTATCTCATCGGCAAAAACAACCTTGCCGCAATACGCGCCCCGCTCATTATCATGGCTGTACTGACAGGACTCTCTTTTGTGCACGGCATGGTTATCGGCTCAAAGGCCAGATCGATAAAGGCGGAATACAAGAGCCTTGCCGAAGGCCCGGAAAAGACGGCCCTCAAAAAGTCCTTCGGGAAAATTCACGGAGTATCGGCCGTAGTTAATCTGCTGATTGTCTTATTATGCCTTGTCTATCTGGGGTACATTCCAGCTATCTTAAGGCTGTGACGTTCAATAGCCGTTACCCGGTGAAATTTAGCCCGGATTATTCATGAAATGTCCCCTCCTTTTCAAGGAGGGGAATTGAAG
>JBHHVT010000074.1:0-9985 GCA_046754425.1 Nitrospinota bacterium
TGTCCTGTCTCCGTTTTTTTTCTCACTGAGGCTTTTTGACAACAGCCGCACCGCGTCGCGGCGGGTAAATATCCCCACGGGTTTTGAATGCGACGTCACCACTACGCAGTCGATTCCTTCCTTGACCATTTTCCCTATACAGCCTCCCACGCTCTCCTGCCGCGATACGAATACCTTTTCCCCGGGCATTGAGATGGAATGTTTTGCTCTGCGGATGGATACGAAGTCTTCGTCCCCCAGCCTGTGCAGTATGTCGGTTATCGTAACGATGCCGAGCAGTTTTCCCGAGTCGTCCGTCACTACGGCGGCCCGTGCGTTTGCCTTCTCCATGGAAGCCGCCGCGTCGAGCGTATTTACATCGGGTTTTAACGCGAGTTTTATGGCGATACCCGCCCGCGCGATGCTTGTATCTTTTGGCCTCGTACCACCGGCCGCGAATGAGAGCAACTCTTCCTCGGTTGCCAGCCCGACGGGACGGCCGTCTTCGACGACCGCCAGCGTGCTTATCCTATGTTCCGCCATTAACGCCAGCGCCTCTTCGAGACTGCATGCGGACGTAACGGTAACCATGTCGCGGGTCATTACGTCAGAAATTTTTTTGATAAGCACGGCTGTTAACCTAATAATAACGCTTTATTTTTTCATGTGTCAATTCGCTTTTTTCCGTTGCGACGCCATCCCGCGCGTGGAAGCAACTTGCCGGAACGCCGGGTTCCAGAAAGGCTAAAAAAAGAATCTCGCTTCCAGGCTTATCGATGAGGGGTAGAGGCCGAATTCGCTTTTTATGCCGCCGGTGTCCGGTTCCGTGCCAAATGGCCTGTAAAAGTAAAGGGCAATTTCCGATTCGTCAGAAAGCGAGTAGAGGAGATAAAGCGACAGCAGGGAAGAGCCGTCCGTAAGGTTTACAATCGGCAGCAACTGGGCCGACAGCAGCGGTGAAAACTCGTAGCCGATATTAAACGCCAGATATTGTCTGCCGAGATAGTTACCCGCCGTTTCCCCCGGCGTGGGCGCTAATATGTAATCGCTTACCGTCGCCGCACCGGAGCCGTGGTAGTACCATTCCAGACGTAGATCCATGTTGTTTTCGTAGCTGCGTTCCATACCAAAAGTGAACTCATCGTACGATTTTCTTTCCGCCCGTTCGGGGTCGGCGCGGTGGCCTTCCGCGCGCAGACCCAGCCATCCCAGTTCGCCCTGCAGTGAGGCCCCAATCACATTTTTATTAACTACACGGCCCCCTATCACCGCCCACTCGAACCCGGCCATGTTGAATGAAAGACGCGCAAGGCTAGACGCCCTGTCGCCGGAGATAGCGCCGCCCCAGCCCGACGGTTCCGAACCGTCCGGCTCGTACCCCAGCACGTGGTAGAACGACAGTTGAGAAAGTTCGCCCAGCCGGACTTCCAGTCTGGCCGCGTCCACTCCCGGTTTATAAACCCTGTAAAAGGTGGTGGCGATAAATGGGGCAAAAAAATCGTTCGGCGTAAAGTAAAAAGTGGTCGCCAGGTTTATCGCCTGTCTGCCTAAATTTAAATCGAACCGACCTTCGCTTAGCCTTACGTTAAGACGGTCGACTGAAAAAAGCGCCTGCTCTTCGGGATTGTCTTTAACCGTCCATTCAAACGCCCCGCTGCGCTCCACGTCCTTTGACGACCGGCCGCCGGATAACGCCGCGTTTGGATTTTTTTTAAGGTAACTCTGGTAAGCGTTTAACTCAAACCCGATATTTTCGCCGATCCATCCGTTTCCAAGAAGTCTTGCTATTGACAACCAACTCTGGTTTGCAGTGTCACCGTAAAGCGGCGTGTAGTCCGGGTTTTCGTTATGCGTTGCGCCAAACCGCAGAAAACCACTGATCTCCAGCCCCGACTCATTTTCGCCCCACTGCATTGCCGCGGCTTCCGACAGGGTAAGGGCCGACAAAAGGAACAAGAAGAAAATGACCAGCGAATTTATCCGTTGTTTTGTTTCAATGCGGTGATATGCAGATTTACACACTTTTCTTAAGTTATTCGTCCCTGAAAAAGTCGATATTTAAAAAAAATCCTCCCCTTGCGATAAGCACAAGGGGAGGTGGCGCGCAGCGTCGGAACGGTTCTCCCTTGAAAATCAATAAAGGACACCACCCCAAAGCCCCTCCTCGTAAACCGAGGAGGGGAGGAACTGTTGCACAAGCCTTGCGGAAATAACCGGGTTTTCGATTGTTTCTTCATTTTTCTTGCAGATACATACCCATTAAAAACCCGCTTCACCCTTTATTTATAGGCCATAAACATTGTTTCAGGGCCGGCTAAGTTATTCGGTGGCACAGAATTCATTCTGTACCGCGCCACGGAGGGGCGCGGAAAGAAGGTCGCCGCTTACGCGGCGATCACAGGCTAAAGCCTGTGCCACCATGTTGATTGTTACACGCATAATCCAGTTCAGTTCCGCGGTTCGTCCGAAACCAGCTTGCCGTCCTTTAGCCGGATTACCCTTTTTGCCCGGTCGATGACACGCTGATCGTGCGTGGAAAACAGGAAGGTAACGCCTTTATCGCAATTGAGGTTTCCCATCAGGTCAAGCAAAGAGTCCGCCGTTACGGAATCGAGGTTTGCGGTAGGCTCGTCCGCCAGCACGATGGCCGGTTCCGGCGCGATGGCCCTTGCTATGGCCACCCGCTGCTGCTGGCCGCCGGACAGTTCGTCGGGCCGCCTGTTTTCCAATCCTTCAAGGCCCACCTCTTTTAATATGCCCATCACTTTTTCCCTGCGTACGTTTTCCGGCACGGACTGCAACGCAAGCACGAACTCGGCGTTTTCGTACGCCGTAAGCACCGGAACGAGGTTGTACGACTGAAATACGAATCCTATCCTGTCCCTTCTTACGCGGGAAAGTTCCGTCTTGTCCAGCTGTGACAGCTGTGTTCCTTCAAGGAGCACGCTTCCTTCCGTCGGCGTGTCGAGCGCCCCGAGCATATTCAGAACGGTTGTCTTGCCGGAGCCGGAAGGACCGCAAAGCGTGGCGAAATCGCCTTTGCCGATCCTCAGCCGAAGATCGTCCACCGCCCGTACCTGAACGGCGCCCTGCGTATAGACTTTCGTTACTCCGTCAAGTTCCGCTATCGGTTGGTCACCCATCGTTAATACCCGTTTAAATTGTTTTCAGGCTCTCAACAGGCGGCACCCTCCCTGCCCTGTACGCGGGGTAGAGTCCCGCCGCAAGCGTAAGGGCGAATACGATAAAAAGTATCACCCCAGCGCTCTCCCAGTAAAACCTCATTTTTAGTACGGGGTCCAGCAGAACACCGCTGATATCCGCCCCTTGTTCGATATACCCGCCGATGTCTATGCCCACCGTGGCGAAGTAGTAGTGCACCGGTATCGTAACGACAATCCCGACAATCAGGCCGACGATGCCGATATAAAACGATTCGATTATCACCAGTCTGAAAAGCCTGCCGGGCGGCATGCCGATGGCCATCATTATGCCGAACTCGCGGGTTCGCTCCAGCACACTCATCAGCATTGTGTTTAAAATTCCCGCCGCTATCATGAGCCCCACCAAAAACTGGAAGAGGTAGTTGAAGCCCTTGTCTATCGTTACGTACCCCGCCATATCCGGCTGGGTTTCGCTCCATGCCAGGGCCGCCGCGCCATCGTCCGTAACTTTCCGTACCGCGCCGCGCGCTTTTTCGGAACGCCTCTGGTCGTTGATGAATATCGATACCATTGTCGCCTCGCTGCCGGTGTAGCCGAGAAGGGTCCGCACGGAATCTATCGGCAAAAGCACCATGTAACCGTCGACCTCGTCGACGCCTGTTGTAAAGATTCCCTTTACCCTTGCCATCTGGCTTACTATTTCGCCGGTGACGTCGGTCGTCGTATAGATGACCTTTTTGCCGATCTTCAGGTTCAGCTTTTCCGCCATTTTGCTTCCGACGACGATTCCGCTGCCTTTCGTCGTCTTGAACAGATTTCCTTCCGCCATGGAGCCGATAAAGACGTTCCATTCGGGCAATTCCTTGTTAGGGTCTATGCCAATGAAAATCCCGCCGATATTTTTCGAAGCGCTCGCAAACATCGCCTGCCCGGTTATCCGCACGATGGCGTCTCTTACGTTTTTCACCTTTAGTACTCTATCGCGCAGCGCCGGCGCGTTGCCGAGCCGTTTATCGAGCGAGGGGCTGTCGTTATACCCCGGCGGCTCCAGGGTAACGTGGCCGAATCCCATCTTCGCGCTAGTGTCTATCATGTTGGTGTAGATGTAGTCACCCATCGCGGTGAAGGTATAAGCGAGTAAAAACCCGAAGCCGACGGAACCCGCCGTGATAATCGTCCTCCGTTTTCTCCGCCAGAGGTTTCGCCATGCCATTTTCGTTAAATTCATAAAGGTAAACCACCCCTCGCAGGGGTTGCGCCCCTCGCCCCTCCTTTTAAACAAAGGAGGGGATAAGACGGGAAATTCTTTTTGTTATATCCTCCCCTTTCCAAGGGGAGGTGCTCTGAAAGAGCGGAGGGGTTTGGTGGCACAGGCTTTAGCCTGTGGTCGCCGCAAAGCGGCGACAGTTTTACCGCGCCTTGCGGCGCGTCACAGAATGAATTCTGTGCCACTAAGACCTTGCTCTCATGGAAAACATTTTTTTCATAAAAACCTACCTGTAATAGATTGCCTTTACCGGCACTATCAGCGCCGCCTTAACCGCAGGGTATAATGCCGACAGGCCGACAACCGCGAACAGCAGAACAACCGGCATGATCACCGATTCATAGGTGAGGCGGCTGTGCCAGACGGGGTCGAATGCTATACCGGTGATCGTGCTTCCTCCAGTTACAGCCGACAGGTCGATGCCGTGCGTCTGGTAGTACAGCGACAGCGGCACCCCTGTCGCGACGGCAAAAAGCGCGGCGGCTGTGGTTTTTATCATCGCCTCGGTAAAGATAAGCGTAGCGGTGCCCAGCGGCGAAAGGCCCAAAGCTTTCATCACGCCCAGTTCGCGGATTCGTTCGAAAACGGACATCAGCGTAGCGTTTAATACAACCATCCCTATCGCAACGTAAGCGATAAGAAGCATGAAGATAAGGGAGTTGTCTATAAGGTCGTTCATCCGCGCCAGAAGGGGCTGGAGCTCGCGCCAGTTTTTGACCTCCAGACCCGGCGCGATTTTTCTCGCCTTCTCCGTGGCGGTTTGCAAATCCGTCGTGCGGTCGGTTCGCATCGCGGCGATCTCGTGCGCGCCTTCGGGCAGAGCCATAAGTTCGCGGAAAGATTTTTCCGTCATTAAAAGTGCGGTGCGGTCCACCCCCGCGCCTACCGATTTCAATATTCCCTTGAGCGTGTAGAGGTCGTTCGCCATCGAGCCGTCCGCGGCCTGGCTGAGTATCACGATTTCATCACCCGGTTTTACGCCGAGCGTTCGCGCAAGTTTTCTGCCGATAACGACTCCTTTCGGGTCCGTTTCGCTCAGCCATGAACCTTCCAGTATGTGTCTGTACATCTGCGTGACCTTCATTTCGTTTTGCATATCTATACCGCGCATCGTCACGCCGGCGGAAGAGGAACCGGAAGAACCAAGCCCGAAGCCGTAGAGCCTTTGCGTCGCGGTAAAGCCGGCCGACTTGAGTTTTTTGATTATCTCATCCGGGTTTTTTATCCTTTTATAGAGGTCGGGGTCTTCGCGATAACCCGGCGCGTGTATCTGTATGTCGCCCAGATCCATGCCTACCGCGTTGCGTTCCATGTTCCGGACGAACCCTTCCATAAGCGACGCGTAGAAGATCATTATGAAGCCGGTGAACGCCATCGCCAGGATCGTCACGAACGTATGATGCCTGCTGCGCCAGACATTGCGAAACGCATACGGAACGATTTTCATGTCTACCTTCGCTTGAGCCTTGCGATTGAGAAAAAGGAATCGTTAAGGTTTATGTCGAACTCCATCTCATTGTACGCAAGTTCGGTGTATTCGCCGGGTTTATCCTGAGGCACGACCCGCAATACCGACGCGAGGCGCCGCCCGCCCAGAATCTTTATATCGGTAAAGGAGATGGTACGCACCAGTTTCATATCTTCGTCGTAGTAAAACTCCTTTATCGGTATGTGGCTTTTCGCTCTTACCGTCAGGATTAGTTTGCCCCACACAACGGCGGCGTCCGGCTTGGGGATAAGCGTGAACTCCAATATCTCCAGCCCGCCGCGCTCACCCTCAAATGTAATATCAGGGTCGTAGTCCTCTTCCATGCGCGATTCCTTTACCAGGTCGTCGTTCGTGAAGTGGCTGCCCATCCACGAGCCCATCATCATGCCGGAAGTCAGGCGTATCGTGCGGTCGGTCTTCGGAAGGTATGTATAGATTGTGTTGCCGGATTTCAGCGTGGCCGTACCCTTTTCCTTTAGCGGCGCGATAATCCGCACGAGCGTTTTTTCCTTTCCCTTCGACCACCCTTCCATCGTCAGGCTGCGTGTGTAGTTCGCGGTTTTTACCTTCATGGAAAATTTTACGCGCGAAGACTTGCCGCGCCACATGTCGTCCACTTCCCGCAAAATTCTTTTGGCGCGCTCCACACTGCTTTGCGCGCCGTATGTATCGGCATGCTGGAAAGGGAAAAGCGCGATAACCGCAAACAGAAAAGTCAGACAGGCAATACGCAAAGCAACCTCCGGATAACACTCCCGAACCGTTTATAGATTATATCAGTTTCCCCCTCCGGGACGATTCTGGTAGTCTAAAAACCGGATGGCTGTTGAGCTTTACGAGGTTTTTTTTCGCGACGGTTCCTACGTGCTGGACTTCGGTTTTACGAAGGAGCAGATGCGAACCGTGGGAGCGGCTATGGAGATGGCCGGATTCCGGCACGTCGAGGTGGGCCACGGTTACGGGCTCGGCGCGGCGCGCGCAGGTTACCCTGCCGCCGCCGAAAGCGACGAAACCTACCTAAAAACCGCCTCGCGGGTTTTTAAGAACTGCGCCTTCGGTCCGTTTTTTATACCGAACGTCGGCAGTGACGATGATATTGCGATGGCGGCGGACTGCGGCGCGAAGTTCATCAGCGTCGGAAATAACATTACGCAAATTGAAAGCGCGCAAGAAAGTGTGGCGAAGGCGAAATCGCTGGGGCTGGAGACGACCGTCTGCCTGATGAAGGCGTACGTTCTCGCGGAAAAGGAGTTCCGGCAAAAGGTGAAAATCGTGCAAAGCTGGGAGCCGGATTACATAACGATTATGGATTCGGCGGGAAACATGACGCCGGACGAGACGGCGAGCCGCGTCGCGGTTATTAACGAAGAAGGCGGTTCGCGGCCCGGTTTTCACGGACACGACAACCTCTCGCTTGCGGCGGCCAACGCGATGACGGCGGTAAAAAACGGCGCGGTCCGTATCGATTCGTCGATTGGCGGTCTCGGCAGAAGCGGCGGCAACGCGGCTACGGAGATGCTTGCCGCGCTTTTTCAAAAGGAAAATTTTTCGTCAAAGCCCTCCCTGGATGACCTTGAACCGGTGATGGAAGCGGTGCGAAAGGCGAAAGTGGAACTACCTTACGCAAAGGATTTTACCGATATACTTCTGGGCCTTTACGGACTGCACTCGTCTATCGCAAAATCGTTGAACGACGCGGCAAAAAGGCACGGCGTTAAAAGGGCGGTGCTTTATGAACAGGTGGCCGCCGTAAATCGTGTGAACCCGGCCGAAGAGGAGATAGACGGGATTGCAAAAAGGATGAGCGCAAAATGACAAACAAAAATCTGTCGTCGCTGTCATTGAAAAAGAGTTACAAAAAACAGAACCTCTACTACAAGCAGGCGTATAAAAAGAAAGACGCACAGTGGAGCGGCGACGGCTCGCCTAACCCAATGTTCGTAAGGGAAATCGGAAGGTTAAAAAAACAGTTGGAAGATAAAACGGCGCTCGACCTCGGCTCTGGCGAGGGCAGGCATTCTATATATCTCAACAGGCAGCGTTTCAAGGTGATCGGTATAGAATATCAGGAACAGGCGTTAAAAAACGCCGCCGGCAAGGGGAACAAAGGTCTGCTCTATGTAAGGGGCGATATCTACCGCATCCCGCTGAAGCCTGCCTCTTTCGGACTGGTGATAGACAGCGGCGTGTTCCATCACATCCGGCGAGGCGATACCGAGCCATACCTCAAACTGCTGGAGTCACTCCTTGTGCCGGGAGGCTGCCTTCTGCTCTCCTGCTTTTCCACCGATTTCCGGCACGGTGATGGAAAAGTTTACAAGCGCGGGTTTGTGGTGCACAAAAATCACTACGACCGCTTTTCTACGATACCCGAAATGCGCCGCCTGTTCGGCGGACGGTTCGACGTAGTCACGATAAAAAAAGCAAAAGGCGGTTTTATCAACGCCTGTTTTCGTCTTAAGGAAAGGAGCCTGAAATCGCGCTAAAAAAAGCAGCGCCGGATGCGAAAATAGACCAGCCTTCTCCTGACAGGATAACTGTATCGGAAGGCGGCGGGTGCGGCAGGGTGCTTGGTTTTTTCCTTTTTCTCGGGGGCATTTTCCTTGCCGATAACGGCGCGTACGCGCTGTGGGGCTGGGGCATCGGCATAGAGTACGGAGATACAAGCAGCCCAACGGGCGCGCTGATACTGGGTGTAATTCTGATACTGCTTGGGTCTGCGATTGCAACGCAGCGTTACCAACTGGTTCTTGACCGCGCAAAAGGCGTCTGGTCCCGTGGCGGCGACGTTTTTTTCGTCATCAAATTCCATGACCGCGGGCGGATAAGCGAACTCGGCCCGGTGCGGATAACGCGGCTGGAAAAACAGTCGTTCGCGGAAAAAGGGAAAAGGCAGGCGACATTCATCTATTTTCCCGTGCGCGTAAACGCCCGGAAGATCGGCGGCGGCGAAACGGAGCTTAACTTCGGTCAGTGGGGCTCCCGTGAAGAGGCGGGGGAAGCGGCCGCGTCTTTAGCCGAATTTCTAAACCGCCCCGTGCAGGACGATTCCGATAAAAAGGAGTAAAACACAGCTGATAATGCCTGTCCTCCCGGAACCGGCCGGATATACTGTAATTCACATAAAGGTTAACAAAAGCAGGTTGGGATGAACGTAGTTCACGCGGAAACCTTACGGCGCAGCTTCGGCAAATTCGTAGCGGTAGGCGGGATAGACTTTTCCATCAGGCACGGTGAGTGCTACGGCTTTCTGGGCCCGAACGGCGCGGGAAAAACAACCACCGTGATGATGGTGCAGGGTTATCTGCCGCCGACGGAAGGCCGCCTGTCGGTTTTCGGAATGGACGTGCGAAACCATGCGGTGGAGATAAAGGCGAGGCTGGGAGTGGTCTCCCAGGAGGGGAACCTGGACCGCGACCTTACGGTATTGCAAAACCTGGTCACATACGCGCGCTATTTCAACATTCCGAAACAGACGGCGTTTTCAAGGGCGGAGGAGCTTATCAGTTTTTTTAAGCTGGAGAGCAAGAAGTACGTACCGTTAAGGACGCTTTCCGGCGGAATGCTTCGCAGGCTTGCGATAGCTCGGGCGCTTATCAACAATCCCGATCTGCTTATCCTGGACGAGCCTACCACGGGCCTCGATCCACAGGCGCGGCACCTGATATGGCGGAGGCTCCTGTCGCTGAAACAACAGGGCGTAACGATGATACTTACGACGCACTACATGGAGGAGGCCGAAAGGCTTTGCGACAGGGTGGCGATAATGAATAAGGGAACCGTGCTGGTGGAGGGCAAACCGGCGGAACTGGTAAAAAACGCGATGGGCGAGGAGGTCGTCGAAGTGCGCGTCGCGGCCGCCGAGGAGGGGAATTTCCACAGCCGGGTACGGTCGCTGGGCGTGAAGTACGAACAGCACGGCGAGACATTTTACCTTTACACACAAGACGGCAAATCGCTTATGCCCGCCGTTCTGGAGATGAACCACAGCTTCGCCGTGCACAGGCGCACTACGCTGGAAGACCTTTTTCTTCACCTGGCCGGAAGGAGCCTGAGCGACTCATGACCGCGAGGCTGTTGCGCGCG
>JBHHVT010000075.1:0-9950 GCA_046754425.1 Nitrospinota bacterium
CAATTCCCCTCCTTGAAAAGGAGGGGACATTTCATGAATAATCCGGGCTAAGAGGCTGTCGATTCTTGCGCCAGCATATCGCTTCCACCCGCAGGGTGGCTAAAAAAAGCCTTCCATGCCGAAGGTGACAATCGGGGAGCGGGTCATGTCCAATGAGTAACCGTAATCGACACGTATCAGGCTTATGCCGGGCGCTTTTAAAAGCGCGAGCCTCAGGCCGACGCCGGCCCCGCCATGCAGTTCCGTGAGTTTGTCGCCCGTTTCGTCGTTCCATGTATTGCCAAAATCGGCAAAGACAACGAATCCCGGTTCTATGAGGCCGGAGAACATGGATACATAAGTGAATATCCTGTCCTCAACGTTTAATACCAGCTGGTTTTTCCCGCTGAACTCGTCTACCTTGTAGCCGCGCACACCGTTCGTGCCGCCGAGCATAAACCTGTTGGTTTCACTTTCCGAATAGGAAACCTGAATGTGATAGAGAATCGTCTGGTACTCGAACCACCTCATGTAATATCGTACGTCGAAATCCGCAAACTGCTTATTGAAACTATCGTCGTTTCTCCGCAGTTCGACGAGAGTGAAGAGGTAATCGCGCTCGCCAATCAGATAGTTCCTTGTAACCCTTACAACCGCAAATACATCTGACGTGGACGACCCCAGGGATTTCAGTCGCGGCGCAAGCGTAAGCGTTATCCTCCTTCCCATCGCTATATCCTCGACCTGTCGGAACTTTTCTATATAGGTAGCCTTGTTGTATTTACGCGGGTCGAAAAGAAACTCAACGGAAACGCCGGCTTTGTTATCGCGGTCTATCAAGAGGCTGTTATCGGCCTGACGCACCTTTTGCTCTCCCAATGAAACGATGGCTCTGGCCCTTATAATATGTTTTTTCTTGAATGGGAAGCTTACGCCGTAGTAGGCGTTAGTGCGCAGTGAATCAAACACCTGATTGCCGCCATCGTGATTTCTCTGGTTGTGAGTAATGCCGTGGGCCGTTTTAGTGTCGATGGAATAAAACGGTTTTTCCAAAAGGAATATATAGTTCTTCTCGTCCGGCAAAACCTTATGCGCGATGTCCAGAGTGTATCTGGTATCCAGGAACGTCGTGTCCCGGAAACCGTACGAGCTGGTGTCGCCGCCGTTATCGTGACGGAGAGTATATGAAAGCGATATGCCTTCACCGAGAAGGTTTTTCTCCCCCAAATCCAAGCCCGTCTGCGCGTTTTCGGATGTACCACCGAACGTACCTCCGATTATCAGCGACCACTGGTCCCGCGTTGATACAAACACATCGACCGTCCGGGTTTCGTGATTCGGTACGGGTTTTATCCTTACATCGGTCAGAAAATCAAATTTACGAAGGTTACGTTCGCTCTCTTCTATCAAGTCCGCGTTAAACGGGTCGCCTTCTTTAAACAACAGCTCCAGCCTGATGACTTTATCCCTGGTTATGATGTGCAGCCTGTTGCCCCACCTGCCGATTGCGCCGCTCTCCTCCGGTTTTGAGAGATCGAATATGTTATTTCGGACGATAGTTATTCTTCCGATGGTGTAACCGTCAATCTTGTCGGCGGATTCCGCAGGTGCGGATAATATCAGGAATACTGCCAGAATGAATCGGAGAGACCTGGAAATCATTTTTCTCCAGGCATTGTTCAGGTTAACGTAAAATATTACTCGTCCTGCGTTCGGTTTAGAACATTTACCCTTGTGGACGCTCTATCGTATTTTGATTTATAGAGTTCATAGTATTCTTCATCCGGCGCCAGACCTTTCAGCTTTGCTTCCCATTCATCGCGCTCCCGTTCGGCGCGATCCCGATCTATCTCCTCGGCCAATTCCGCGTTCTCCGCGAGGATAATAACAGATTCCGGCTTTATTTCAGCGTATCCCCAGCTTACGGCAATAAAATGAACTCCGGTCTCGTCCTCAAAACTGATTTCGCCTGAACCGAGGACGGTAAAAAACTCCGTATGTCCGGCTAATACGCCGAACTCTCCTTCGATACCGGGCGCCGATACGAACTTCACCTGCCTGTCCACCAGCTTGCGTTCAGGCGTCACCACTTCAAGATGAAGGGTTCCTTCAGCTTCCATTAAACACCGGCCTTTATTTTATCGGCTTTATCGACGGCTTCTTCCAGACTACCAACCATGTAAAAAGCCTGTTCCGGAAGGTGATCCATCTCGCCCTCTACAAGCGCCTTGAAGCCTTCGATGGTATCTTTCAGCTGTACGTAACGGCCCTCGGTGCCCGTAAAAGCTTCCGCCACGAAGAACGGCTGCGATAAAAATCGCTGTATTTTTCTGGCGCGCGCAACCGCCAGTTTGTCTTCTTCGGAAAGCTCTTCCATGCCGAGAATGGCGATAATATCCTGTAGCTCCTTGTAGCGCTGCAAAACACCTTGTACTTTTCTCGCAACGTTATAGTGTTCTTCGCCCACTATCTGCGGGTCTAGTATTCGCGACGTGGAATCCAGCGGATCCACGGCCGGATATATTCCCAGCTCGACAATCTGACGGCTTAAAACGGTCGTAGCGTCAAGGTGCGAGAATGCCGTCGCCGGTGCGGGGTCCGTAAGGTCGTCCGCCGGCACATAGATAGCCTGCACCGATGTGATGGAACCTTTTTTTGTGGAAGTAATCCGTTCCTGCAGGACTCCCATCTCCGTTGCAAGCGTCGGCTGGTAACCGACCGCCGATGGCATTCTTCCAAGCAACGCCGAAACTTCCGAACCGGCCTGTGTAAACCTGAAAATGTTATCGATGAAAAGCAAAACGTCCTGCCCTTCCTCATCGCGGAAATATTCGGCGACCGTCAGGCCGGTAAGACCTACCCTGGAGCGCGCGCCGGGAGGTTCCGTCATCTGTCCGTAAACGAGGGCCGTCTTATCTATAACTCCGGACTCTTTCATCTCGTGGTAGAGGTCGTTGCCTTCGCGCGTCCTTTCACCTACTCCCGCAAAAACCGAGTAACCGCCGTGCTCGGTTGCGATGTTTCGTATCAGCTCCATAATCAAAACCGTTTTTCCGACACCCGCACCGCCGAACAATCCCGTCTTGCCTCCCTTGAGGTAAGGCTCCAGAAGGTCAACTACCTTAATACCGGTAACCAGCATCTCCGTCGAAGTCTCCTGATCCTCGAAACTCGGCGCCTGCCTGTGAATGGGGTCTCTCCTCGCGGCCTCAATCGGGCCTTCCTCGTCCACCGGCCGGCCGACAACGTTCATAACCCTGCCGAGCACGTCTTTGCCCACCGGCACGGATATCGGGCGGCCCGTATCGACCGCTTTCATGCCGCGCACCATGCCGTCCGTCGGCTGCATGGAGACGGCTCGTACCGAATTCTCTCCCAGATGCTGGGCTACTTCCGCTATAACTTCTCCGCCGTCATCCAAAGAAATTGAAAGCGCGTTATAAATTGCCGGCAGGTCACCCGCCGGAAACGATACGTCCAAAACCGGACCGATAATCTGTGTGATACTTCCTTCAAGCATTTGTAATAATCCTCCCCGATTATGCCTTTAGGGCATCCGCCCCTGAAACGATTTCTATTAGCTCGGTAGTTATTGCGGACTGACGCGCGCGGTTATATATCTGTGTCAGTGAGTCGATCATCTCCTTGGCGCTTCGCGTCGCGTTATCCATTGCCGCCATGCGCGCGCCGTTTTCACTTGCCCATGACTCCAGAAGGGCGTGGTAGACCTGGATGTTGACGTATTTTACGAGTATGTCCGAAAGTATCTCCTGCGCGGACGGTTCATAAATGTAATCGATGACCTTCGACGGCTCTTCATATTTCTCGTTTTCCACCGGAACTACCGGCAAAAGCGACCTCACCACAACATCCTGCCGTATAACGGACTTGAAGTGGTTATAGACAAGGTAAATTCTGTCCACCTTTTCCTGGGTGAACGTCTCCACCATATCCTTTCCGATTTCGGCGGCAAATGGATAGTTAAGTTTTCTTGTGTAATCCACATAAGAATTAAGAATCGTTACGTTTTTATGCTTGAAAAAATCGCGGCCTTTTTTACCTATAATTGACAAGAAGATGCCTTTTCCTTCGTTTTCGTGAATAAGGTTCATCGTCGCGCGGAAAAGGTTCGCGTTAAACGCTCCACAAAGCCCCTTGTCGGACGAGCAGAGAAGTATGAGGATGTGTTTTTCTTCCCTTTTCACAAGCAGGGGATGGGCGTTCTCCTCAGAGCGGATCGACAGTGAGCCCAGCACTTCAAGCAATTTTTCCGAATAAGGACGCGACGCAAGTACGTTTTCCTGGGCACGCCGCATCTTCGCCGCCGCCACCAGCTTCATCGCCTTCGTTATCTGGCTGGTATTTTTTACGGAGTTTATCCTCCGTTTGATATCCCTTAGTGTCGCCACCTATTAAAACCTGCTCTTGAAGTCTTCATACGCCTCTTTAATATTATTTTCAACATCGTCGTCCAGCTTTTTCTTTGTCCGTATACCGTCAAGAATCTGCGGATGCTTTGTTTCAAGAAAAGAAAGGAAACCCTCCTCGAACTCCTTGATTCTTTCAACGGGAATGCTATCCAGAAGACCGGTAGTTCCGCAGTAGATTACTACAACCTGCTTTTCCATCGACATCGGAACGTACTGCCCCTGTTTCAACATTTCCACCATCCTTGCTCCGCGGTTTAGCTGAGCCTGCGTCGCCGCGTCGAGGTCTGAGCCGAACTGGGCGAATGCCGCCAGTTCGCGGTACTGGGCCAGCTGTATGCGCAGATTTCCCGACACCTGTTTCATCGCCTTCGCCTGCGCGGCGCCGCCGACGCGCGATACCGAAAGGCCGACGTTTATGGCCGGGCGGACGCCGGAATAGAAAAGATCCGTTTCAAGATATATCTGGCCGTCGGTAATCGAGATTACGTTAGTAGGTATGTAAGCGGAAACGTCTCCCGCCTGCGTTTCGATAATCGGCAGAGCCGTAAGCGACCCGGCTCCTTTTTCATCGCTCAGTTTTGCGGCGCGCTCCAAAAGCCTGGAGTGCAGATAAAACACGTCGCCCGGGTAAGCTTCGCGCCCCGGCGGCCTGCGTAAAAGGAGCGACAACTGCCTGTACGCGGCGGCCTGCTTGGAAAGATCATCGTAGATTATCAGCGCGTGTTGTCCCTTGTCGCGGAAATATTCGCCGATGGCGCATCCGGTAAAAGGCGCAAGGTATAAAAGCGGGGCCGGTTCGGATGCCGTTGCGGAAACAATGGTCGTGTACTCCATGGCGCCGGACTCTTCGAGCCGCTTATAAACCTGCGCGACCGTGGAGCGTTTCTGGCCGATGGCAACGTAGATGCAGATAACGTCCTGGCCCTTTTGATTTATTATCGTATCGATCGCAAGAGCCGTTTTACCGGTCTGCCTGTCGCCAATGATAAGTTCGCGCTGTCCGCGCCCGATCGGTATCATCGAGTCAACCGCCTTCAGTCCGGTCTGCATCGGCTCGTGAACCGATTTCCTGTCGATTACGCCCGGCGCTATTCTTTCAATGGGACCGCCCTGCGCGGTCTTAATCGGCCCCTTGCCGTCAATCTCTTTTCCAAGCGCGTCAACAACGCGGCCTATCATCTCCTCGCCGACCGGCGCCTCGGCAACCCTGCCGGTGCGCTTTACCTCGTCGCCTTCCTTGATTAACGTTTCATCGCCGAACAAAACCGCGCCGACGCTGTCTTCTTCGAGATTGAGCGCCATTCCAACAACGTTATTGGGAAATTCAAGAAGCTCGCCGGCCATCGCCTTTTCGAGACCGTATATGCGGGCAATGCCGTCGCCGGAAGAGATAACCGTACCTACCTCTGTCAACTCGACGTCTTTTTCAAAACCCTCGATTTCCTTTTTTATAATTTCGCTTATTTCGCCGGCATTTATCGCCACTTTTACCCCTCCTGTTCCAGTTTTACTTTCATTAAACGGAGCTGGTTGCTTATACTCCCGTCATAAACCATGCTTCCGGCCCGTGCGACAATACCGCCAAGCAGCGATCTGTCATGCATTGCCTCAACTCTGGCCTCTTTGCCGGTAAGGCCGGAAAAAGTTTTTTCCAGTTTTTCCACCTCTTTTTCACTAAGCGGAAATGCCGATGTAACTTTTACCCTGATCCTGCCGAGTTCTTCGTCGGCCATTTCCGCAAATGACTCCGCGATATCCGGCATAAGGCTTATCCGCCCTTTTGACAGAATAACCGTGAGAGATCGGCCGCATTTTTCCGATAGATTCATCTTTTTGGAAATTTCTTTTAAAACGTTTTGCTTTCTGTCGTCCGGAATGGCCGGATGCCGAAGCGCTCCTCGCAGTTCGTCCGATTCAACGAATACGGCGGCAAATTCGGACAGTTCGCCGACAAGCCGCTCCAACTCATCCAAACTTCCCGCGTATGCCATAATTGCACGCGCATACCTTCTGGCGGCTACCTTGTCCCTCATTGCAGTCTTTTTAACCTTCCCAGATAGTCGTCCACGATAAGTTTATGATCCGTTTCCCGCAAATCCTTTTCCAGAATTTGTGCCGCCAACTTTACGGAAAGCTCCGCGGTCTCCCTGCGAAGCCGATCCCTCGCCTTTAGAGTTTCGTTTTGCATTTCCATTTTTGCCTGGTCGATTATTCTTGCGGCGACTTCCTTCGCCTCCGCAATTATCTGATCCCTGATTTTTTCGCCTTCCTTTTCCGCGTCACTCCGCATCGCCCCCGTTTCCTGATCGAACTGCCGGATCTTGTATTCGAGATCCGAAAGTTTTTTCATAGCTTCAATGCGGTTCTTCTCCGCCGTCTCCAGACTGGCGGCGATATTTTTGCTTCTTTCTTTTAGCGCCGGAATCACAAAACGCTTTATCAGCCAGACAAACGGCGCGAAAAAAATTATGAAGTTGAAAATTCTACCGCCGTCACGCCACGTCACCCATTCAGTTGCATGAGGGAGGCCGCCGCCCTCGGATGCGGCCGCCGCAACAGGTAAAGCCAGTATCAAAAAGGCGGTTAATATCCTCATCCGGACTGTCTGCCAAGAAGTCTTGACGCAATTTCGCGGGAGATGGTCTCCGCCTCTTTCTTTAGAGCAGCGGACGTTTGCGCGCTCTCTTTTTCAATTTCCTCTCTTGCCTTTTCGATCTGCCGAGTGTACTTTTGACGTGATTCTTTAATAATCTTTTCGTGCTCCACAGCCGACTGCTGGCGCGCCGCAAGGAGTATTGCCGCCGAACTTTTTTTCATCTGCGACAGTTTTTCTTCGTATGCCTTAATGGCTTCTTCGGACTTTTGCGCAAACTTGGCCGAATCGTTGGCAAAGGAGCGGAGCTTGTTATTCCTTCTTTCCACAACTTCCATAACCGGTTTAAACAGGAAATGGTTAAGAAAAATTATCAGCGCCAGAAAATTGATAAATTGATATATGAGCGTTTCGTTAATTTCTATCATTATTCAGTTAATTAGCAGTTCAACTCCGGTACGTTCTTTTATCTCACAAATACTTGATTCAAGATCGTTTTTATCTATGCTCAAAAGCAAGCTGCCCTGTTCCAGATGGGCAACCAGCACATCTGCGCCGAGCCTGACCAATTCCTCTTCAAGCGATCTCGTCTCTTCCCCCTTCAGCACTTCTCTATTGCATTTAACTCCCTTAGAGGAGGCAATTTTTTGCGCCCTGTCCAAAAGAACATTGCCGACATTCTCCATGCCGGCATCCAGTGTTTTGCCGCCCCGAGTTAAGGTTGCCATACTACCAAGAAATGCCGTATCTGCAAGAAAAATATAGGTAAGTTTCGATTTATTTTTCGCCGCGAGTGTCGCCGCGCGCTCCTGCGCCTTTGCGCTTTCCGCGGAACCGTCGACAACACAGGCAATATGTTTATAAGCCAACTTTACACCCCCTATCGTTCAACGAATACAAGCCAGAGTGTAGAGACTATCAGGGACATCACCATAACCGGCATTCCGATCTTCATAAATTGCATGAATCTAACAGGATACCCCGCTTTTTCAGACAGACCGGCGGTCACAACGTTTGCTGACGCCCCTATCAGCGTCCCGTTTCCGCCAAGGCAGGCACCCAGAGCCAGCGCCCACCATAGGATATTTGTCTCCGCGCCAGGCGTCGTCTCCGTCAGAAACGCCACGACAGGCAGCATCGTGGCTGTAAAGGGGATGTTGTCGATAAGTGCGCTCATAAATGCGGAAACCCACAGGACGAGCAGAATGCCCGTTATAAGGCTGCCGCCGGAAAGCCGCTGCACCCAGTCGGCGATAATCTGGATAAGCCCGGTCTCCTCGCATGCGCCGACGATGATAAAGAGCATCATAAAAAAGATAAGGGTCGGCCATTCGACGTCATTTTCCAGAAGACGGACAATGTCGATCCGTGAAATCAGTAAAAGCACGGCCGCTCCGGTCATGGCGGCGATGCTCGGCTCCATATGAAGCGCTCCGTGCGCGATAAAAAAGATGATTACAACCAATACAAGGACAAGAGAATGTTTTAGCAATTTGGCGTCGGTAATCTTGTACTCTTCTCTCAGTTTATCGGTAAGCGCCTGTACGTTATCGACCTTCGCCATGCTGTATTCCTTACCATAAATGAACTTCATCATTATTATGTGGAGTAGCAGTATGATGCATATTACTAATGTGAGGTTTAGAAAGAAATCGTTGAACGTAAGACCGGCATAAGAGCCTATCATGATGTTTGGCGGATCGCCGATAAGCGTTGCCGTGCCGCCTATGTTGCTGGCGAGGACAAGCGGTAGCAGCAGAGAAACCGGATTGAGGCCGAGGAGAAGTGCTATCTCCACCGTCACGGGAGTAAGCAGAAGCATCGTTGTAACATTATCCAAAAATGCAGACGAAACGGCCGTCACCACAATCAGTATCAACACCAGGTTCCAGACCTTGCCGCCGGAATATTCGTAGGACTTGTAGGCCAGCCACTGGAAGACGCCCGTCTCCTTCATAATGCCGACAATTATCATCATCCCCATCAGCAGGAATATGACGTTGTAGTCCACTACGTCCATGGCATCATCGAATGAGATGATGAAATATTCCGGAAAAAAAGTCCCTACCGTATAAGTGATAAAAAGCATAAGCATCGCGCCCAGAATCGCCGCCAGGGTGCGGTGTATAATTTCAAAACCGATAAGAATATAGACAAACACAAGCACAAGCGCGGATATGTAAAACGCCGGTCCCGCTTCGCGCAGCATAACGAATTTGCCGGTATACTCATACGTTGGCGTCCCGTCGCCCCCTTTGCCGACGAAGTTGATTTTATCAACCTTGAACTTGTCAATGTTTCGAAAACTTGTCTTGACTATGTCGAGTTCAACGTCGGCTTCTTCAACGCCGCCGCCGAGATGTATTTCCCGGTAAAACTGTCCGGTGTTGGAAGTTGCAAGGCCGCGATTCCCATGGCCCTTATCCGAGTCAATCTCCTTCCCGTTAATCCTGACGATAACTTCCGCATCGTGTATCGGTTTACCGTGAATGCCGCTGACCACTCCGGTAATTATGAGAAGTTCGGCCCGCGCCTTTCCACCGGCATCGGGTTGCTGCCTTGTTTCGGATGCCGATACCGCAGTCGACACAAACATAAGAATTACGGACAGGTATGTTAAAAATCGTATTATCACCAGCTGCCCTCTCCGGAAAAAACCCGAAACAGGTTTTAATTATTTTACAAATGACAGAAACCGCGGGGAGTTAATCCATGTCCGGCGCACACTCTGTCGGGTCGCCGGCCGCCTTGCCGGCAGCGGCCAATTGCTCGGCATAACTTTGAGGCGTTTGATACACCGATGCCCCAAACCCGGCGTTGATCATGCGAAACGTGACGTGCTCGAAGCCCTCCACCTCATACGACTCGGCCCCCGCGACGCCCTTCCCGCTCGCCAGGCTCACCATCTTGATGTGGCTGGCGTGGTGGGCCTCCACCGGCTTGGGAAG
>JBHHVT010000076.1:0-9907 GCA_046754425.1 Nitrospinota bacterium
ATGCACCGCTTTCAGGGCAAATTCCGGCTCGATGCCGCGCTCCATCATCCTTTGGTAACAGATAAGGTAGTTCTGCTCGAGACCCGCGCCCCTGTAAAGTTCGGACTGTTCCAGCATGAGGCCGACCATGCTTTTCAGTTCCGTCAGTTCGTCCGAGAGGATTGCGGCCTGTTTAAGTTCCCGCCTGCCCATCGACACGGTTTCGGAGGAGGAGACGGCGGCCTCTTTAAGCATTCGTATTTCCTCGCGAAGCGGGTCGAGCGCGCGTACTATCTTTTCCATTCCATTTACCCCGCTTTGGACCCTTTTTCCATGAGCCGGCCGGCGCGATTTTTCGCGCTCTTCGCGAACCTCTTCGTCCAGCGCGGCGGTGACCTCAATCAGCGGCCTTGAAAAAAGCCCGAACGCGTTATCTGTTTTCACCTTATTCGTATTGAGTATCACGGCGTGGCGGCCCATTTCGGCCTTTACCTTTGATAACGCCTCTTTCATCGTTACAGCCTGAAAAGTTTTTACCTGCATTTTAGATGTTCGCCACTCCTATCGCTTCCAGGTTCGTTCCCGGCAGGACTTCGTTGTGCGACAGCACGATGAGGTTGGGGATAAACCGTTCCGTAAGCCGCCTTATGTGCAGTCTTATTGTCGGGTTCGTCAGGAGTATCGGCTGGTAGTTGAGCATGCCGAATTTCTCCATCTCCTTTTTGACGGAATCAATCAGTTTTTGAGCCTTATCCGGATCAAGCGCCAGATAGGAACCGTGCTGTGTCTGTTTAATCGCTTCCGCTACGGCGTTTTCCGCCTCCTGACCGAGTGTCAGCAGGGGCAGCTTGCGGTCTTCCGTAAGGTACTGGTCTGTTATCTGCATGGCGAGGGCCTGCCGGGCGTATTCGGTCAGGATGTCGCTATCCTTTGTCACAGCGCCCCAGTCGGCGAGCGTTTCGAGTATCGTTCCGAGGTCCCTCACGGAAACCTGCTCCTTCAACAGGTTTTGCATCACATTTTGCACCTGGCCCAGCGTAAGGACATTCGGCACAAGCTCTTCCACGACTTTGGGGGAATGTTCCTTGAAAGTATCGAGCAAGGTCGAAACCTCCTGCCTGCCGAGCAGTTCGTGCGCGTGATTTTTTATTACCTCCTTGATATGAGTAGTGAGAACGGTAGGCACGTCTACAACCGTGTATCCGGCGGACTTGGCCCTTTCCTTGTTTGCTTCCGATATCCAGAGCGCCGGCAGTCCAAAGGTTGGCTCCGTCGTTTTTGTGCCGGGTATCGGCTCCACGCCGGTTCCGGGATCCATGGCGAGGTAGTGGTTCATCCAGAGTTCGCCGCCGGCTATCTTTACACCTTTCAGCATTACCGAATACTCGTTCGGCTTAAGCTGGAGGTTATCCCTTATGTGGAGCGGTGGAACGATGAAACCCATCTCAAGCGCGAACTGGCGTCGTATCGATTTGATTCTGTCCAGCAGTTCGCCGTCCTGCGACGCGTCGACAAGCGGTATCAGCTCGTATCCAATCTCAAGCTCCATCCTGTCAAGCGGCAGGAGCGCTTCCACTTTCTCCGGCACAGACGCGGACGCCTCTTTTTCCGCGTCGGTACGCAGCTTCGTTTCGAACTCCTGCTCAGCGTGGAAGGAAAGGTATCCGATCAAACCCGATACGGCTGCGAGAAAGAAAAAGGCAATGTGCGGCAGGCCGGGTATAAGGCCGAAAAATGCAAGCGCCGCTGATGCGATAACGAACGCGCGCGGGTGGACCAATAGCTGGCTCGCTATCGCGGTACCCATATCGGACTCGGAAGCGGCGCGCGTCACCACCAAACCGGCGGCGGTGGAGACCACCAATGCCGGAATCTGACTGACAAGACCGTCGCCGATGGTAAGAAGCGTGTAGATTCCGAGCGCCTCTTGCAGTTCCATCCCCTGCTGAAGGACGCCTATGGCGAATCCGCCCAGCACGTTAATAAGGGTAATTATGATGCTCGCTATCGCATCGCCGCGCACGAAGCGGATCGCGCCGTCCATGGAGCCGTAAAAATCGGCCTCCCTTTCCAGGTTGCGCCTGCGGGTGCGCGCCTGATCTTCGGTAATCAGTCCGGCGTTCAGGTCGGCGTCTATCGCCATCTGCTTGCCGGGTATCGCGTCCAGCGTGAACCTGGCCGCCACCTCCGACGTGCGCACCGAACCTTTGGTAATTACGATGAAATTTATCATTACAAGTATCGTGAATATGACCGCGCCGACAACGTAGTTACCCCCGACGACAAAGCCGCCGAAACTTTCTATCACTGCTCCCGCCGCGCCGGTTCCCTCGGAACCGTGAAGCAGGATAAGCCGCGTCGTCGCTATGTTTACCGACAGCCTGAAAAGCGTCACTATCAACAGGACGGATGGAAAGGCGGAAAACTCCAGCGCGCTCTTCATGTAAATCGCTATCATCATGATAATCATCGCGATGGTTATGGAAAGCGAAAGCATTACGTCCAGCAAAAACGTCGGCAGCGGTATCACCATCAAAACTATGATGCCGATAAGACCCGTGGCCAATGCGATATCGCTATATCGCGCTATCTCAGGTACGGCCCTCGCTTCAACTGCCATTTTTCACGTCACCCGCCGTCAAAATAGTGCCGTCTCCCCGAATGTTAACTGCCATCGGTGGACATCGTTTACCTATACGAAACATATTGTTTTATAAAGCCTTTCCTTTCAGCCTGTACACATACGCCAATATTTCCGCGATGGCCCGGTACAGTTCGTCCGGCACCATCTGCCCTATCTCTACTGACTTAAACAATATCCTTGCCAAAGGCCTGTCTTCCATAATCGGAACGTCGTTTTCCGCCGCTATTTTTTTAATCCTCTCCGCAATATGACCCGCCCCTTTTGCAACGACCGTAGGGGCGTCCATCTCCGCGCGGTCATAGGCGAGTGCTATCGCAAGGTGCGTTGGATTCGTTATAACCACCTCCGCCTTCGGGACCTCGGCCATCATCCGCGTGCGGGCCATCTGGAGCTGGACCGTTCGTATCCGCTGTTTTACAAGAGGGTCGCCGTCGCTCTCTTTCCGTTCGTCCTTTATCTCCTGTTTCGTCATCCTGAGACCCTCCTCAAAAAGGAATCTCTGGAAAGCAAAATCGACGGCCGATAGCGCCAGCATCAGTAAAAGGACATAGAACATCAGCTTTAGCCCGACCCATCCGATAAACCAGACTATCTGCTCCGGCGACATATCGCTCAGCGAAGGGATAATCTCCCACTCGCCGCTGATTACCCAGTAACATATGTAGCCGACGACGGAGACCTTGAACAGAGATTTCAGCAGTTCCATCAGCGACTGCCGGCTGAAAAACCTCCCAAACCCTTTTATAGGGTGCAGCTTGCTGAATTTCGGTTTTATCGGGTCCAGCGACAGAACAAACCCGCCGTTTTGTATAAGACTACCGACGACCCCCGCCGTCATAATGACCGCCATTACGGGAGCAAGTATCATCGCCATCATCTTCAGGTGATAGATAAGTATGGGGCGTATTGTGGAAACGCTTACCTCTAACGCCGCGCTGCCTCCGAGGGTATGGTTGAACAGCTCCATCATCGTCTCGCGCATACTGTCGCCGGTTGCGTAGAGCACTCCCAGCGCCGCCATAAGCACGACCGTGGAGCTGACCTCCTTGCTGTGGACGGTACGGCCCTTTTTAAAGCTCTCTTCCCGACGTTTATCGGTCGGATCTTCGGTTCTCTGTTCCTTGTCCTCCTCTTGCGCCAAGCCGCATCACCTCCCTACATCAGTCTCATGAGCGTTATGATGTTCGCGTAAAGTTCCAGCATGGAATCGCGGAAAAGATGGAAAAACATGGGAGCCGTAATCCCTATCATGAAAAGGCCGGTCCCAATCTGGAGAGGGAAGCCGACTATAAAGACGTTCATCTGCGGTACTGTGCGCGCGACCAGCCCAAGCGCGACGTTCAGCAGAAAAAGAGTCGCCATTATCGGCGCGCCAATCTTCAGGGCCATAACAAAAACGTTACTGGTAAGGTCTATCATCAACTCCACCAGGCCGTCGGAAGGCGCGAAACCGAGCACCGGTATCAACTCAAAACTCTTCGCCGAGGCGAATATAAGCCAGTGATGGCCGCTTATTGCTAGGAATATCATAAGCGCGAGGATGTTTTTAAACTGGGCCGTCACCGAAACCTGTGAGTTCGTGACCGGATCCATCACGTTCACGATGGCAAATCCCATCTGAAAGCCGATGGTCTGACCGGTCAACTGAACGGCCGTGAATACAAGCTGGGTGGCAAAGCCGATGATAAGCCCCACGGCCACTTCACCCGCCAGCATAAGCGTGAACCGCCACGTGGATATCGACATATCGATGGGCGGCAGAGGAGCGGCCGTAAAAACCAGATAGGAGGTCAGCGCGACCAGTCCGAGCCTGGCATGTATGGGGATTACCGAAGAGCCGAAAATCGGCATGCTGAGCATAAGAGCGCCCATCCGCGTAAAAACCATAATGAAAAGCGCGAACCGGGCGATGTCGAAATCAAAGATATTCACTTAACCCACAACGGGAAATTTATAAGTATATTGGCCGTGAAAGAGAGCATTACCTGAAGCATCCACGGCATAAAAACGATAATGGCTATCATCACACCAAGTATTTTAGGGATGAACGTCAGCGTCATCTCCTGAATGGATGTGACCGCCTGAAAAATAGATACCGTAAGGCCGATGATAAGGCCGAAACCGAGCATCGGCGCGGAGACCATAAGCGTGACCTCCATCGCGCGGCGCGCGAAATCGACGACGAATTCAGGGGACATCGCCGCCGCCTACCCGAAGCTCCGCACGAGCGAGCCGACGACGAGATACCAGCCGTCCACAAGCACGAAAAGCATCAGCTTGAAAGGTAGCGAGATCATAATGGGCGGAAGCATCAGCATGCCCATGCTCATGAGAACGGATGCTATCACCATGTCCAGCACTAAAAAGGGGACATAAATCAAAAAACCTATCTGGAAGGCGGTCTTCAGCTCGCTGATGATAAACGCCGGTATTACGACTTGCGTGCCGACATCGTCTATCGATTCCGCTTTATCATCATGGGACAGCTTTAGGAATAGCGCCAGATCCTTGTCCCGCGTCTGCGCCAGCATGAACTTGCGTATCGGTTTCATACCTTTCTCCAGCGCCTCGTCCTGCCCCATTTCGCTGCCGAGGTACGGCTGCAGAGCCTTGCTGTTAACCTGTTTAAACACGGGGGCCATGATGAAAAAGGTAAGAAACAGTGAAAGCCCTATAAGAAGCTGGTTCGGCGGCATCTGCTGGGTGCCCATCGCCTGCCGTAAAAACGACAGCACGATAACGATCCGAGCAAACGACGTAACCATTATCATAAGCGCGGGAGCCAGCGATAAAATCGTCAGTATCGCCAGTATCTTGAGGCCCGTGGCCACGCTTGACGGTTCGGTCGAATCCTCCACGCCGATGCTGATCGTAGGCAGCGGAGCGGCAAAAACCGGCGCAGAATAAAGTAAAAGCAAAATCGCCGCTAAAACGATTGCGATAGCCGCGTATCGTCTATCCATCGCCCTACCCCGCCGCATTTTCCAGTTTTCTCAGGCGCGATGCTATTGTATCGGCCGCCTTTGATACCAGCTCTTCCCTGGCGGTATCTCTTTTGGCCGCCAGTTTTTTTTCTCTCTCCTTCATCGCGCGCGCGCGTTCGCCCATCTCTTTTTTGAAAGCCCGTTTTTTTCCGGCCTTGTTACCGGATATCCGGGAAAAACCGGGAAGCCTTTTGAAAATACCCATCGGCCTGTCGGGCAGACGGTGCGTTAACTTTATCCGCTCTATCTTTTCCGGGTCGTCGTACCTGGCGAGCAGGTTTATGTTTTCGTTCGTAACGCCCAGCGCCAGTATCTCGCCCGCTATCTCCACGAGCGTTACGCTTTTTTTAACGCCTATAAAATGGCTGGAGAGAACCTTTAACTGCTTTTTCGTGCCGAGTGCCGTCTCCGCGCCCGCGAGATATCTCTTTGCCGCAAAGGCGAGTATTAGAACCATCGCCAGCACAACCGCCAGCGCGCCGCCGACTTTGACGAGCGATTCGCCGAGCGATGGAACGGCCGGCACCTCCGGCTCGCTGTAATCCGAAAAAAGCCCATTTCCGCCCTTCTTGTCCGGCGCGACTGATAGCGACGTCTTCGATAAGGCCGTTTTAAGTTCGGTCGAAACTCTCTCCCGATCCGGCCTTTCCAATGTCGACGCGGAGGCTGGCGGTTTGTCATTACCGCCGACTGATTTATCCAAAGAACTTACGCGGCCCTTTGTCCGCTTCGGCGCCTTCTCAATACTTTTCTTGAACTGCGCGATTGGCGCCGCCGATGCGGCCGAAGCAAATCTCAATATCAGTTTGCCGCCGCTTTTTTCCAGCGAAAGCGATCTGCCGAGCGCTTTAATATCCCCGCTCGGTTTTATCCGAACTCTTACCGTTTCAGGACTCGATTGAGCGACTTCCACCGTACCGATACCAGAACGGCCGATATCGTATATTTTTTTGGGAGTCGACATGCGCGATGATGAAAAATCAATCTGTATGTGGTTTTCCGAAAATCGCAGCCTCTCCACGGGTTTGCCTTCAAAAGCGAATACGAGACTGAAACCGCCGGAACTTGTGTAGGCCGTCAAGTTTTTGAACGTGCTTGGTTCAGCCGCCGCCGCCGGAAACGTCACGGCAAAAAGCGCCGTAATTACTGATAATATGATCGTTATCCTTTTCACCTACTCCTCCGTAGATTCCGTCAAAAATCCCATCGCAACTACATACAGCAATAGCGGTGCCACCCGTTTGCAACGGGAGGCAGCTTGCTCGCGCAGATGTAGACAGCCGCTTTATAACTATCTGTAAATGTAGTTTTACGGCTGTGCCGACTGAACGTTGAATGTAGAGTGATGATTTGTGAAATAATTTGATAAACTACCTGACGTCCAATTCAAAAGTGGGGCAGTAGCTCAGCTGGGAGAGCGCAGCGTTCGCAACGCTGAGGTCAGGGGTTCGATCCCCCTCTGCTCCACCATAAATAAAATTCGCTTTTGAAAGGGGATTTTTTTATGGTTTTGGTACTGGGGATCGAATGTAAGCTTCCGGCGCGACCGATAAGGGAGCGGAGGCATGGACGCCGACGCGATAGCGGGCTAGCCCCCACTGCTCCACTTCCCTGAATGACTCCCCAGCCTTATTCTCTTACCGAACTGGGAGCTTGTCGTTCCACAATAGAACGACCATGTGAGTACTTCGACAGCTTTTTACTTTTTCGACAAGACTATCAGGGGCATTCCCTTGTGAAACTATGCTGGCGGTCGATCAATAATCCCTAAATTTTCAAGGAGAGCTTGTTCGATATATTGCATATGTGCAGGCCCCACTTCCCCAGTTTTTTTTACAAGGTCAGATTTCCGTACTGGTTGTATGTGGGCCAACCTAACAACAGAATCCTCTTTAAGTCCGCTATCTCCTTTAGGGATCAAGTATTCCCAACTCCTGATATTATCTATCTTGTGCGAAAGCGGGGCAACGATCACTGTAGACGGTATCGCATTTTTACAATCCTCATCGCACTGAAGTATCAACACAGGACGGTAATCGTGCTTTGTTCTTTCACCGCCCTCCGGAAAATCTATAGCAGAATCTTTGGTTAGAAAAATATCTCTTCGTGCAATCTTTTTATTGGAAAAACCTTTGTCTCTCAGTGCAGACGCAAGGTCAGAGGTCATTTGCCATGGACTGTCTCACCATCCAGGATATGAATATTTGCGTTTTTTCTCAGATTAGACAATGCGTCAAATTCTTCATTGACGGTCTTTTCATAATCTTCATCCGACCCTCTTTCGATTCTTTCCCTCTGAGGTAAAGACGAATACTTTTTTATCTTCACTTTTGTAATAGCATTTTGTTGGAAGTCTATAATATTTTGGGGTAGCTCCTTAAGCTTTTGACTGGCAGTTATCGCCGCTTCTATGACATCTTCATATCTTTCTACATTGAAATAATTTTGTATGAGAACAGACCAGTATTGCGCCATATTGTTAGCTAATCGAACCGCTTCCTCAGAATGTTTGACTGCTTCTTCATATTTTTCAAAATGTCCGAGGCACACTGCATAGTTATTATGCCCTCGTGCCTTATCATCCCCATGTTTAATATAAAGTTCAAGATATTTTCTTGTTTTTTGCTCATTATTAAGTAAACAGTAAAGCGATCCAATTTCGCAGTTTATATTGAAATCGCTTGGACAAGCCTTACGGTAAGATTCTATCTCTCGTAATAAGGAGAAAACGGCAACTTCATTTATGTTGCCAAAAGCTGATTCCACAAAAAGGTCTAGAACCCTTTTGGAAAATACGGTCGTTTTGCTTTCTGGCAGAGTCATAAACTATCTCGTTCCTGTCTCGTTATGATTATGGCGTAGCTTGCCGTAAATCTCCTTCATGCTCATAACCTCTCCCATAGAAACGAACTTGGGCATAGCTTAACATAGAAAAGGTTAACTTTTTAACCTCTTCCCGTACTATAGTACATCAATTGATTTTGTGTTTTCAATTTCCCTAATCATATCTATTATAAATAACTGAATATTAACAACATATCAATCTGCTTTGAAGCGATTGGCCGTTGAGAGATACATGCGACTTATGAATCCTCCTCAGCTAATTGCCTACCGCACAGCCGACCGGCTCCGCCGTAATTGTTACCACCCGCAGGGTGGCGATTGTCTTTCACCGCCCGATGTGGTAGTAAATGTACCCTTAACCTTGCTCCGGTTAATAGCGGCCGGGGCGTTTTGCCAAAAGGAGAGTAAGTAAATGAACAAATACGAGTTCGTCTTTATCACCGATCCGGAAAAGAACGACGAGCAGCTTCAAGCGGTAACGGACGACACAAAATCCTTCCTGGAAAAAGAGGGCGGCTCGGTAGAGCTGGTAGAGCAGTGGGGCAAGAGGAAGCTTGCCTACGCCGTTAAGAAACACCGATTCGGTTATTACACGCTTTTCCACTACAGCGGTCCGTCGGACATAGTCGCAAAAATCGAACTACACCTGAAGCACAACGAATCGGTTATCAAATACATTACACTCAATTACGATCCGCGCACCATTACAAGGCCGACGCAGATGGAAACCGGCACGTCATACAATAGCGACAGGCGCGATAACTACAGAAGGGATTAGCGGTATGGCGAGTCTTAACAAGGTATTTTTGATTGGTAATCTTACCCGCGATCCAGAGCTGCGTTACACGCCGTCCGGCACGGCGGTTACTACGCTGGGGCTTGCGGTTAACAACAAATTCAAGCGCGGCGATGAGTGGGTTGAGGACACACTGTTCATAGACGTAACCGTATGGGGTAAATCGGCGGAAAACTGCACCGAGTACCTTTCCAAGGGAAGCCCGGTGATGGTGGAGGGCCGTCTGAAACACCACACATGGGAGGCGCAGGACGGTCAGAAAAGATCAAAGGTCGACGTAACCGCACTGTCCGTGCAGTTTTTGCCCAGCGGCAAAGGCGGAGGAGGCAGGAGCCAGCAGGATGAGCGCGATTCCGGACAACCTCCGGTTTCAGACGACGACGTGCCTTTTTAATAAGGCCAACAGTAGAAAGGATAAAATACAGTGGCATTCAACAAGTTCAAGAGAAAGAGAAAGAAAAAACTTTTTTTACAAAAAAAAATGTGCCGCTTTTGCGCCGACAAGGTCAAATACATTGATTACAAGGACCTGAGGTCGCTGCGGGCTTTAATCACCGAGCGCGGGAAAATAATCCCCAGCAGGGTATCGGGCAACTGCGCCAAGCACCAGAGGGATCTTACACGGGCGATTAACCGCGCGCGTAACATCGCACTGCTTCC
>JBHHVT010000077.1:0-9820 GCA_046754425.1 Nitrospinota bacterium
GTTCTGGCGCGGCCTTTTCCTTTTCACCTTTGCCGACGGAGGCCAGCATCGCGTCTATTTCGTCCTGTTTTGACATTGCAGGTTGCTCTACCTCAGCCTCTGCGGGAGCGGCCTGTTCTGGCGCGGCCTTTTCCTTTTCACCTTTGCCGACGGAGGCCAGCATCGCGTCTATTTCGTCCTGTTTTGACATTGCAGGTTGCTCTACCTCAGCCTCTGCGGGAGCGGCCTGTTCTGGCGCGGCCTTTTCCTTTTCACCTTTGCCGACGGAGGCCAGCATCGCGTCAATTTCATCCTGCCGCGACATGGCGGGTTGTTCCACCTCAATCGCTTTTTCAGGTTCGGTATTTTTATTATCAGCCGTGTCCGGCGGACCAACAGCAGAGAGAAGCGAATCAATCTCCTCCTGTGTCGGACTGTTGGCTTGAGCAGCTTCCGGCTCCATGGTCTCCGCCTTTGTCGGACTGATTTTTTCTGGTTCGCCCTTGTCCTGCCCGGCGGTTTTTGGATTCAACTCGTCGGCTATATCGGCAATCGCCGCTTCAATTTCCTCGGCGGTCGCCGGTCGAGCTTCATCCTCTATCGACTCTTCCCCGACGATCCCGGCCTTTGCCGGTTCAACGACCGCCGGGCCGGCTTCGTTGTGCGAAGGTGGTTTGCGGCTTTGCTTTTTTTTCCTTTTAACGAAAAAGATGTTCTCGCATGACCGGCAATGTGCGTATGTTCCGACTTCGGAGATGCCGGACGGGTCCACGTCGTATCGGCTTTGACATTTCGGGCAGGTAAGTATCATCGGCTCTCCGTCAATTCCATGACGTAAAATATTTTTTTAGCGTTATGGCCATGATGCTCTAACTCACTGTAATCATATTATTTGTAGATAGATGCGTGTAAAAACGGTTGACCTCTCACTGTCAATATAATAGACTTTGTCATAACAATATTAAAGGATAATCAATATCTGTTCCAAAGCTGTTTACCCTTAGCGGCAAGGAAGTGTACGACGCCGCGTCAATAGCATTGTCCCGGCGTTATGAGTTTAACGTTATTAAAGGGTGTTTCTCATCAGATGTGGGGGTTCTAACATGAGTTTTTCGAAAACGTTTAATCGTTTTCTTGCGATTGTTTTTCTTTCGGCCTTTGCGTATTTACCCCTTACCGGGTATTTCGATGCAAGGCGGGCTGAGAGTGAGATAGATATCAGATCCCTTCAACAAAAACTCGCCCACCTTGAGGCGGGGAATGCCAAGATAAAAAATAAAATGATAAAGAAAGCGAAAATCGCGACGATACTTGAAAAGTTTAAAACCCGTCTGGGATACGAACCGGAAAAAATAGCCGAACTGTTGATGGAACAAAGCGAACGTTACAGTCTGGACCCGCTTTTGATTATCGCACTGATAAAAACTGAAAGCGATTTCAGACGCAAAGCGGTTTCCAAAAAGGGAGCCGTAGGGCTTATGCAGGTTCGCCCTTTTGTCGCCATAGCTCTCGCAAAAGAGACCCGCGTTGTCTATAAAAACTCAAAAAACCTTAAAGACGGGGCGCTCAATATAAAACTGGGCACGCATTACTTCGCCAAACTGAGGAAGCGGTTCGGCAGTCTTGAGCTCGCCTTGGTCGCATATAATCGCGGCCCGTCGCGGCTCAGGAGGCAGATAGGCGCGGGTAAGACCATACGGTCCGCTTACGCCAATAAAGTATTGCGTCATTACGACCGCTTCTCGTCCGATTTTTCAGCTCTGTAGCGAACCGCCCACAGGGTGGTTTGGTATAATCACGGGCTTATGCTTGATTACGTTATCGTAGGAGCCGGCCCTGCCGGTCTTGCCTGCGGCATTGAAGCGGCCAAAAAGGGCGTTGACTACCTGATTGTCGACAAAGGCCGCGTCGTCAATTCCATCTACCGGTTCCCGTCGGATATGACCTTTTTCTCGACACCGGAACTGCTTGAAATAGGCGGGATGGCTTTCGTTACGGACTCTTTCCGCCCCACAAGGTCGCAGGTTTTAAAGTACTACATGTCGGCTGTCAGACATTACGACCTCAAGGTTGCCGTCTACAGGGAAGTCACCGAAATGGATCGTAAAGAATACGGGTTTGACGTTAAAATCGTATCGCCCGCCGGAAAGGAGCAAGTTTTAAAAACAGGTAAGGTAATCCTCGCCACCGGTTATTACGATAACCCGAATATGCTCGGTATTGAGGGTGAGGAGCTGGAAAAAGTATCGCACTATTATGGTGAGGCCCACCCATACCGCGATATGGACGTAGCGGTAATCGGCGGCAAAAACTCGTCTGTGGAGTCGTCTCTGGCGCTTTGCCGCGCGGGCGCCCGCGTGACTCTTATTCATCGCGGGGAAAAGTTGAGCGATTCGGTAAAACAGTGGGTGAGGCCGGACATTGAAAAGAAGTTTGAAGAGCGTGAGATTACGGCGCTGTTTAATACTGTTGTCAGCGAAGTAGGGCCGGACAGTATTACTGTGGTGTCCAACGGGTCGGAAAGGAAAATAAAAAACGATTTCGTATTCGCGCTGACCGGATACCACCCGGATGTAGGTTTTCTTAAGAGATGCGGTGTGAAATTTGATCCCGAAACGCTGGAGCCGGAACACGACGCCGCAAACCTCGAAACAAACGTGCCGGGTCTGCATCTCGCCGGTTCCATAGCGGCAGGGATGAACTGCAACAAAATATTTATCGAAAATAGCAGGCATCACGGTAGAATGGTGATTGTCTGATACGGTTAGTTTTAATGTTGATTCTAAAATGAGGCGGCGTAACCACTATGCCTGAATTTCGCAAATATATCGTTGAGCCTTCGCTTCCCGGCAGTCTGCAAACTGTGCAGGATATAGCTTATAACCTGTGGTGGACATGGAACCCGGACGCGGTGAACCTGCTTCGCAGGATAGACGGCGATCTGTGGGAAAAGCATTACCATAACCCGGTAAAGGTTCTCGGGTCATTGTCGCAGGAGCGCATTAAAGAGCTGGAAGACGACGACGGTTTCCTGACGCATACCGAACGGGTGAAGGCCGAACTCGACGAATACATGAAGGAGGAGTCCTGGTTCGGGGACAAATACGGCGAAGACTGGAACAGGAAAAAACATATAGCCTACCTGTCGTTCGAGTTCGGCATAGACGAATGCCTGCCGATATATTCCGGCGGTCTGGGTGTTCTGGCGGGCGACCACCTGAAATCGGCATCCGACCTTGGAGTGCCTCTGGTGGCGGTCGGCCTTGCCTATACGCACGGCTACTTCACGCAGTACCTGAACATGGACGGCTGGCAGCAGGAAGTTTATCCCGTAAACAACTTCTATCTTCTGCCGCTGAAGTTGATGATGGACGGCGACGGCAACGCCTATCACATAGACATACCATACCCCGGCAGAACCGTGCGCGCCCAAATCTGGAAGGCGCAGGTGGGCCGAATACCGCTTTATCTTCTGGATACGAATATCCCTGATAATGATTCCGAGGACAGGGACCTTACCTCCCAGCTATACGGAGGAGACGGCGAAATGCGGATTAAGCAGGAGATACTTCTAGGTATCGGAGCGGTTCGCTTATTAAAAAAGCTGGGTATAGAGGCCTCCGCCTATCATATGAACGAAGGACACGCCGCTTTTTCAGGAATCGAGCGGAGTGTTCAACTTATGAAAGAGGAAAAGATGTCCTTCCAGGAGGCGAAGGAAGCGATAATTAACTCCTCGATTTTTACAACTCATACGCCAGTACCGGCGGGGAACGATTACTTTACGCCTGGTCTGCTGGAAAAATATATAGAACCTGTGATTAAAAACAGCGATGTGAAAATGCCCGTCATTTTGAGTCTCGGGCGCAAAAACCAGTCTGACGCAAAGGAGTATTTCTGCATGACCGTGCTGGCTCTCCGGCTTTCATCCAAAAGCAATGCAGTCTCCGTTTTACACGGCGAGGTATCCCGCAACATGTGGCACGAAATCTGGCCGGACGTTCCCACGAACCTTATACCGATACACTCCATCACTAACGGGATTCATATAAGAACCTGGATATCGGAGGAGATGAGGCATCTCTTCGACCGATATCTCGGCATGCAGTGGATTACGAAACCCGGTGACGAGGGCATCTGGAAAAAAATAGAAAAGATTCCGGAGGCCGAGCTTTGGCGAACGCATGAACGCAGGCGGGAGCGGTTGGCCGGTTTTGCAAGGAAAAGACTCGCGGAACAGCTTCGGAAAAAAGGAGCATCCGATTCGGAGATTCACCGTGCCGAGGACGTGCTGGACCCGGAAGCGCTTACCATAGGCTTCGCGCGGCGCTTCGCTACTTACAAAAGAGGCACATTGATCCTCCAGGATCTGAGGAGGCTCGAAAAGATACTCAACGATAAGGCAAGGCCTGTACAGATAATCTTCGCGGGGAAATCGCACCCAAGCGATCATGACGGCAAGGAATTTATCAAACAGATATATCATATTGCCCGCAAGGACGATTTCCGCAGAAGGGTTGTATTTCTGGAAAACTACGATATCGACCTGGCCCGTTACCTGGTGCAGGGATGCGACGTCTGGCTCAACAACCCGCGTCGCCTTCTTGAGGCAAGCGGCACCAGCGGGATGAAAGCGTCCGCAAACGGCGCTTTGAATCTCTCTAGTCTGGACGGCTGGTGGGTTGAAGGTTACGAGCCGGATACCGGCTGGTCCATCGGCATGGGTGAAGTTTACAATGATCATAAACTTCAGGATGTAATTGAAAGCAGGGCGATATACGACTTGATAGAGCAGGACATAGTGCCGCTTTTCTATAACCGGGGGCCGGACGGGATACCGCGCGGCTGGCTCAAGAAGATGAGATCGAGCATGACCAAACTCAACCCCGTATTCAATACAAACAGGATGGTGCGCGAATACACGGAAAAATACTATATGCCGCTGGCGGCGCTATGGCATAAACAGGTCGAGAAATCACCGGAAATAATAAAATCGCTCGCAAAGTGGAAAGAGATGCTTAAGCGGGAATGGGGAAATATCCGTATCGTGGATATCCAGGAATCGGGAAGCTCCCACCTTAAGGTTGGCGACAAGAAGCCAGTAAGGGTGTTGCTGGATACCGGCAAAGTAGCGCCGGAAGACGTGATGGTGGAATGCTATTACGGCCCGCTGGATCTCCACGAAAACGTGGAGTTTGGGAAGTCCGCAACGCTTAAATTGGAAGGAGAAGTGGATAAGAACGTCTATGCCTTCGCCGGAGAAATCGTTTGTGAAGACGCCGGCCAACAGGGATATGCTGTACGTGTACTCCCGCGCAACGAAAACCTCGTGAGACAGTATGTACCCGGTCTTATCCTCTGGGGCTAGGGCAAAAAGGCGGACCGCACCTGTTAAAATGCGGCCCTGCCTAAAGAACCTGACTGGTGGGGTAGTCAGGCTTTTATATCTAAAAAGCTGGTATTTTTCCTGGCGTCTCGTATCGCTTTTGCGTTAGAGGTAGCGACCTTTCGCTTGACGGTATTGCTGTTTGCGGTGATATTGTTACCGGCCATTCTTAGTCTACCCGCAACTGGAGATACTCTTAAAGGGCTGCCTTCAAATACGGGCCTTAGTCCGGATCCGAACCTGGGTAAATTAACTATCATTGCCTTGGTCTCTTTGTTTTCTCCATGATATGTTTATCGGAAACAGTAAAAGCAAACTTGATGATGATTTTTTCGTGCATGTTAGGCGATAATGTTTAAAAACAGACTTATATACGCGCTGGATAACGTCCGTGAATGGAGAAGATATGCCGATATACGAATACAGGCACAAGGAAAAACCGGGTAATTGTTCCGACCCATTTGAGGTCATAGAGCTTGCCGTCAAAGAGCCGCGTAAATTTTGCCGTAAGTGTAAAAAGCCGGTGGAGAGAATGGTGTCAAGCTTTTCGGCCCATAAAAATATACTTTCGGACAGTAACCTGAAGGAAAAGGGCTTTACCAAATGGGTTCCGGAAGGTAAGGACAGTATCCGGAAACTCGTCTAACCACTCCGCGGGTGGCGGCGATATGCCGGCACTGGTGCAAACTGCCTAACTGACTGTTGGTACGGTCGACAAAAGGTCCCCCGCCGGGGGTAGGCGGGGGAGATGTATTGGACCCTGGGAGCTAAATGCAGGGTTCGGGGTAAACCTTTTACATTTTGTCCGTTTTCACTGCCAATCCCTGGAGGAGAATTGACGTAATATGCGAAACGGACATCCGCTCCCATTTTTTGTACGGCGGCATTACCCGCCGGCAATTATTGATAGTGCAACACGCATGCCGAATTGAAAATTTGATAACTGACTGTATATATATGGTTTATGTTCAACAAGCCGCATCTTAAGCAACGTAATTTGAAGGAAAATCCTTTAAAAATCGTTGCTGATACGCAAGACGGCGGTAATTAATGAATCGGTTTTTTACCGCCACTGCCTGTCCGCGTGCTATGATGCAAAGATGGTTTTGATGAAAAAGACTGATAAATCAGGGCATAAATTCCTGACCCATCAAAAGGTGGGCATCTTTATAGACGCTGAGAATATAGAGATGTCCGGTTACAACATTCATGGTGAGAGAACGGACTACAAAAAGCTGGTTGAGGCGATAGGCGGCATAAGGCAGATAATCAGGATTATCTATTACAAGCCGATTCACAAGGATATATCTGAAGATTTCAAGAAGTTCTGGTCCGATCTCGGCGGCGAGATCAAACAGCCTGAAAAAAACGCGGATTCCTGGATAACGATTGACGCGGTTACGCTTTCCGAAAAACTGGACGTAGCAATCCTGGTAAGCGGTGACAAGGATTACCTGCCCCTTATCTGGTACCTGAAATCGAGGGGCTGCAAGGTGGAAGTCTGGAGTTACCCGGAGACTACGGCGGCCCTGTTGCGTGACGCGGCGGACTACTTTTTTGCCATGGACGACCGGTTCATTATAAAAGATTTAAATCGCAAAAGTCCGCCACGCGGTCCCAAGGGCAGGCTGAAATCCGTTAAAAGTCCCAAATAGGTCGGCTATGCCGACATACAGTTACGGCAAAGCCGTGGAAATTACATTTTGCCTAGGTTATCAGGAGGCTGTTCGCACTTGCGCCGGGATATCGCCTCCACCCGCGGGGTCGGCAATCGCGTCTATTTCCACAAGCGCGTTTTTCGGTAAAGCCGCCACCTGAACGGTTGCCCGTGCGGGACGGTTTTCTGAAAAAAACGAAGCATACACCTCGTTCATCTCCGCAAAGAGCGACAGGTCGGTCAGGTAAACGGTCGTCTTGACCACGTTTTCCATCGTGCCGCCTCCCTTTACGACGATTGCCTTTATGTTTTCGAGAACTCGTTCGGTCTGCTCTTTTATCCCGCCCTCCACCAACTCTCCGCTGTCCGGATCGAGCGGTATCTGGCCGGAAACGAATAGCATGCCGCCCGACGACACAGCCTGCGAGTAGGGACCTATCGCTTTCGGCGCATCGTCCGTCGATACAATACGTCTCTCCATCGCGTCCTAATTTAAACTCTGCGCGCATTGCCGCGCAAGCGTTATTCCATTTTCATCAAAGAAAAGTTGCCGCAAAGCGCGGTTAAATATTGTAGTCTTTACTGTCTATGCGTACAGGATTCCGATGCGGAACGGTTTAAAACAGGTAAAAATTAAATTGAATCGGTAAGGGAGGATGTAATGGCTAAACGTTTTGTCTATTTTTATTTCACCAAAAGGAAAATAGAGGAGCTCGCGGCATTGGCGCCGAAACATGTGGAATACTGGAAACAGGCCGCTCTGCCCGGCTATATGGGCGGCCCGTTCAGCGACAGGACCGGCGGCATGATAAGTTTTGAGGCGGACGAGATGGAAAAAGTCGAGGAGATTGTCGATAAGGACCCTTTTAATATCGAAGAATTGGTTGAGTACAAGTGGATAAAGGAGTGGGTGCTGGAATAAAGCGGTTTTTTTAAAAACTGTATTTAATATCGAGGAAAATTCTGTCGTTATCGTTCAGTTGGCCGAATGGAACTCCCGCTCCCGGCTGGTAAGCGATGATGCCGCCTGTTACCGAGTAGTCGTCCGTCACATCGTACTTCAACGAAAATCGCTGAACGCCGCCGTCGCCGCCTCTTTCGCCGAAAGTAATCAGTACGGCGACAAAATGCAGCGTTTGGTGTATGAAATCCCGCGTAAACCGCAGCGCAGTTGCAAACTCGTTTTCCTTCTTGAAATCCGGCGCGTTTATAAGCCTTTTGTCGTAACCGACGATGCGGCGATTTACCGCTTCAAGCGATATGACGCTATCCGTAAAACCGTAATATTCCACACCGATTAAAATGTCGTATCGCGATTTCTTCTCGCCCGGCAGTGCGAAAAACTCCAGGCCGTCGAAGCGAGCCGTCTCCGCCTTTAAGAGCCAGTTTCCTCTCGCGATGTTAATAGCCGTACCCAGCATGTTGAGGCGGCTGAATCTTTGTACCAGAACCGCCGGCGACGGGTTCCCCTCCATGTGCGCTATGTCATCGTACACGCGTGCGTAGTAGAAGGAGATATCCCACCCGCTGAAGATACCGTTTAAAGCGACCGCGAATTCACTGTTATCGGGCGGCGCCTCCTCCGGCGGCGGTGTGAACGGAAACGGATAAAACTCGCTTCCGAACGCCGGTTTTTTCGGGAGGCGCGTTTCGTGGATGGCTATTGCGGTCAGGTTCCAATCGCCGATGTAGTAATCCAGCCGCGTCATTGAAACGGGAAGCCTTAAATCTTCGATATCGACCATACCGGGCTCGCGATTATCGAGCGGATTCAATACGTCCGTTACGCGGATGTTGTCCGACTTTCCCCATACCACGACCTGCCGCCCGGTTTTGATATCCATGTTTTTCGTGATGGAACCCTGCAGGTAAACACCGCGGAGTTCCAACTCGTTCTCATATGTGTCCAGGGTGTCATCGGTGTAGTTGTTTCTACCGTTAATAGAGTATGCGAAGTCGCGGAACCCTCTGCCGCTTGCGAAGAGCTTCCATTGGCGTGGAAGATTTACATCAAGATCAAGTTGGAGTTCCGCACGCATGCGCGACAGGCCGCGGTAGTCTGTCTGAGCGGTTGCGGGTTCTTTATGCGCGTAGTTGTAGGATGTTGACAGCGTTGCGGATCCGTTAAGTTCCCATTTACGCTTTTCTTTTTCTTGTGTTGTGTCGTCCCTGTCGGTAGTCTCCCCGTTTTCGAAGCCGCCCAGCACGTCTTCCAGGTTTTCTCCCTGAGCCGAGGCCGAAACAGGCAGCGCGGTAATCGCAGCCGCCAGCAGGAGGGATATTATGGTTTTCACCCGTAGCGCAATAAGCGGCCCTTACAGCCCTTTTTCCAGTCTTCGCACGCTGAATACGGATTCGTCAAGCGGCTGGTTGAATTTCATGTTATGGAACCTTATTACGGTTTTATGCAGCGTCTTTTTCGCCTTTTTTGTTGTCATCCGCAGTTCCGTGCCTACCCAAATATCGTCTATCAGCTCCAGTTTTTTTATTTCGAAATACTTGAGCTTTTTACCTTCCTTGACGAAGTGGACCGCGCGTATCACAACGTAGTTATCCTGCCTGACGAACAGAATCGATTTTGTGTATCCGGTTTCGTCTATAACTTCTTTCGAGCGGGGGACGGATTCTATGAGCCATGTTTTTACACCGTTAACCTCGGTTTCCTTGATTAGTTTAAAATCGTAGTCCTCAAGGTCGCGCGATGTCATGTCCGCGTACGAAAAATCCGAACCCATAAACGAACCGCTCTTGTCGTTCGTCGCTATTCGTTTCGTCTTTTCAAGCGCCGGAAGGTAGAG
>JBHHVT010000078.1:0-9766 GCA_046754425.1 Nitrospinota bacterium
CCATATCCACCTGTGCAAATAGTTTGCACTGCTTTGTGCCAGTCACCTGCCCACAGGTGACGGCAATAGCTGGCATCGAAATAAAATTCACCGCAGAGGCCGCAAAGGACGCAGAGGGGGATACATTTTGTTTTCCTCCCTTTTTCAAGGGGAGGTGCCGCGAAGTGGCGGAGGGGTTAATGTCAACCACTCCTTTATTCCCTCCTTTTGAACAAAAGAGGGGAAGGTTTTTTTCATGATGTCCTGTTTCATTATGGAAGGCGGGCTGCGTTTGCGCCAGCATATGGCCTCCACCCGCCGGGTGGTTGCTTTTGGGCATATCTTACGATTTGCGTAATCAATGAGCGATAAAAGTGCCGTTTTAAGGGATTCCGAAAAAACTCTCCGTTATCTGGACAACGCGACGGACGGAGCCGCGCGGCAGGAGATTCTGGACGAGGCGCGCAAGTCCGGCCTTGCCGGTATGGCGCTGCCGTTGATCACCCACAAGGCGGTTTACCACACGGGTGAATCGCTTTCGCCCGCAGCGGGGATGGCAGTCGACAAAAACGGCGGGCTTATCGTTTCAGACGAGTTCAATCACCGTCTTATAGTTTACGACGGCTCCGGCCAAAAACTCCGGGAAATCGGTGGACAGGGTTCCGGTGAGTTGGAGTTCCACTACCCGCGCGGACTCTGTTTCGACGACGACGGCAATCTCTATGTGGCCGACGCGTGGAACCATCGCATCGTAGTACTGGCTCCCGACCTGACTTATAAAAAAACCATCGGCAGGCTGGGCGCGGGCGAGGGAGAGTTGGACGAACCGGTCGGCGTGGCATGGTCCGGCGGGCGGCTTGCGGTTTTGGAAAAATCGAACCACCGCGTTCAGCTTTTTACCAAAGGCGGCGTATCTATGGGGACTATCGGAACACGCGGCAGTGTAGCCGAGCAGGAGCAGTTTTATCTTTTAAAAACGTATCCGGAGGATTTTGGCGCGCCTTTATTTTAATTCCCGCGGGCGATCGCCGCCGACTCCGCCGGAAACCTTTACGTCGCCGATACGAACAACCACCGCGTCGTAAAGGTGAACCCCGTCTGTAGTGCCGACTCCAGTTACGCGCTGTCCGGCTTGCGATATCCAACAGGTTTGTCGGTCGATAAAAACGACAATCTGCACGTAACGCAGTTCAACCGCGGCGACGTACGAGTCTTTTCACCGGAAGGGATTCTGCTTTACGGCTACACGCCGTCCGGGATAGAGCTTCCGGTAGCGATAGCGGTGAACTCTTCCTCCATCTACGTCGGGGGCGGCATGAAACCGTCCGTGTCTGTAAACGGATTCGAACCGGATCACGACGCGGCGCTTGCGCGCGAAAACGGTTTTTCGTTCCATTTTAAAAAGGCGGTGGCGCAATTCCGCGCGGGAAATTTCGATGAAGCGGTGGAGCATTTAAAGCTGGCGTCCGAACTTCCGGCGGGTGACAGGGTGTCGGCGGCGGAGTTCGCGGCGTCTTTGCCGGAAAATGACTACGCGTTTAAGTCCGACGGCAAGGCGAAGGAAGCGGAAAAGGCGGAGAGCTTCGTAAAAATCCTCGACGTTTTTTCCGATTCATTGTGGGAATCCGTTTCGGCAATGTTCGATGCGAAGCTTGCGGAGGTGGACGGTTACGCGGACGCGGCCAACCGGCTGGAAAAATCCCTGCTTGCGCGTAGTGGAGACGAAGACGATTTTATGGTGGAGCGTTTGCGCGCAATCAGGAAAGTGTTGAACGTGTCGTCGAAAATAAAGCACGCGTTTGCCGGTATTAAAAAACTGGAGGAGTTTCAGCGAAGGCTTGCGCATATCGGCGTCGGCCCCGGTACAAGGCTGGAGCGGATCGCCGCGAACATGAAACGGATAAACGGGTGGAAAAAAAGCCGCGAGATGTGGTACGAGGCGGCGGAACAGGCGGCGCCGTCGCTTACGTTTAACTCCGGACCGGACGAGCGCGAAGTTTTTTCCCAAAACCAGAGCAGGTTGGAGATGTTCGATTTAGAGTTCCGTCTTTTGTGGGAACTCGCGGGAGAGTTCAACCGCGAGATCGCCTCGCTTATACGGAGATACGGATGGTCGTTGTCGCCGCTGTTTGGAGAGCTTCTTTTTGAGGCGGTAGATTTTTATCTCTTTTGTCCGGACAATTTTGACTCGCGTCTTGAATACTACCGCTCGCTGGAAGATCTGTTCGACGCGGCGGGCGGGGAGAGGTTGTCGGAGCTGGTCGGCTCTGCGGCGTCGGCCGGGCAATGGGAAGCGCTCGGCAGGGAGGACAACATCCCGTATAAAACTAAACCGGAGGTTTACCGTATTCTTCCGGCGCTTTGGAGCGCGGGGGGGCTGGAGTGCGGCACAAAACCGGACGTGGAGGCGTGGGAGAAGATAGTCGACTTCTATCACGCGGAACTGGAACGCTACATTGATGAGAACAAGCCGCTGCGTACCGAACTGTTCCGCACGGGGGGTATGCTGTCGGCGGCGGAGAGAACGGACCCGAAACAGGCGATGTTGATACGCAGGAAACTGTCGCTTTTATGGTTTCACAACTATTACCAGGAACGATACATAGGCAATGCGCTTGTAGAGTACCTCGTGCGCTTTGCCCTCTTCCATCTTGCCGACAGTCCCGTCAACGGCGGCCGGCGGGCAAAAACCGCCGAGGAGCTGGACAGGCTGACGGGCAAGTTTAACAGTATAAGGTTTAAAACGGAAGATGAACTGGAGTTGTTGAGAAGCGATGCGGAAACGGCCGTCGCGGGAGAGAGGAAAAACCCCGAGTTTCAGGTTGCCGTTTTGTACACGCCCGCCATGCACAGTGTGAACGTTAACGTTCACCTTGCGGCGGCGCTGAAATCGATGGCGGTTACCGGTCGGGCAGTTCCTGATTATTGCCGCCGAATAAGCGGAACGGGCGTCGACAGTTCATCATTTTTTAAGCCGATATCGGTGACTTTTGACGGCAAGGGGAGGCTTCACGTCGTCCTCCACGGAAGCTGTAGTATTGTTACGTTCGACGAGGAGGGGCGGTTCATCCGGTCGTTCGGAGGGTACGGCTCCGGTCCGGGGAGGCTGATGCTCCCGATGGATATTACCGCAACGGGGGACGGCGGCCTGCTGGTATCCCAGATGAAAAACCGATTCCTGTCGCTTTTTTCGGCGGACGGCGAATTTATACGCCGTTTCTCACTGGACAAAGATGAGCAACGGATACCCTTTCGACTGTCGCACGATTCTTCGGGGCGGCTTTTCGTAAGCTTTGCGGACGGCGGCGGAATATCAATCTATGACGCAGCGGGCAAGTTCGCCGGGAAAATCGAAGCCGGAAAAGGCGCTTTTAAAGAGGTGGAAAAGATAAGGGGCTTTTGCATAACGGACGACACGCTGGTTGTTGCGGGCAATGGCAGATTCGTAATTACAACTCTTGACGGCGATGAGTTAAAATCAGCGAAATGCGCAGAACTGGAATTCGGCGCGATAGAATCCATTGCGGCGGACGGCAGCGGGAAAATATACGCCGTGGATTATGAAAATAATTTGCTGATGGAAACGGACAACGGTTTGGAAAAGGTAAAAAGGGTCGACAGCGTATTTACGGTTGGGATATGCGGTGTGGCCGCGGTAGGCGGTTCCCTTGCCGTTGCGGATTTCACCGCAAACAATGTACAGATTTATTAGGCCTACATAAATCGCGGCTTTTGCCGATTATAATCCTTAGGCAGGGTAGATAACCGCCGGTTACGGGGGTAAGAGTCATATCCCGCAATAGTGAATTATAAAAATGTCGGAAACAACCGGGGGAGGGCGTCAGGCACGGCTATGCACAGCGCATACGATGAGTGGGCAAAACGGAGGATAGTTTCCGCACACGGTCCCGCGAAAATTACGATTCTTTCCACCAGCAGGTGCAATCTGGAATGCTTCATGTGCTGGCACGGATTGGCGGGGGAGATGCCGGAAACGATGACCCCCGAAACCCTCGACCCGTTTTTTAAAAGAGCGGGGAGTGTGCTTTATTCCGGCGGCGAACCTTTATGGTTTACGGAAAAGGTAAATAAGTCCGGGGCGCAAATCCACCATCACCTTATATCCCGCTATCCCCATATAAAATTGAGCGCGCTTACAAACGGAGTGTTCCTGTCCGGTGAAAAGGCGGAAGCGGTGCTGAAAAATTTCGACGCCCTTTGCGTTTCACTAGACACGCTCGATCCCGGCGTCTATGAAACAATCTGCGGAAAGCCGGTTTTGGAAACGGTGCTGGCAAACCTGGAAAACATTTTTGAAATGAAAAAAAGGGAGGGTCTCGGCAGGAGCGATCCGCCGGTGATTTCGATTAATTCAATCGTAATGGAATCCACGATTGACGCTCTTCCCGCCGTGGCGGAAAAGGTGTGGGAGTTGGGCGCACTGCAGCATAGCGTCTCATTACTAAAGGATCTGCTTGACCCGGATTACGGCCATTACGGGATCGCCGGCTACATATCCGATAAAAACAGTCCGGATGCGTCTCAAAGGATTAGCGAAAGCCACTCCGTTCGGATGAAGAGGGAATTGATCAGAAAGCCGTCAATCCAAAAAGAAAGGCTCAATAAAGTAAAAACGGAGTTGCAAAAGGTTTATGACAAAACAGGTCTGGAACTTCTGGACAAATCGAGGCTTTTTTCGACCTGGGAGGTCCCGCACCCTTCGCGTGTCGAATCCGTCTGTTCGTATCCGTGGACGAACGCGCTTATCCATCAAAACGGAAACGTCTTTTGCTGCTGTGACAATTCTACGGTGATGGGAAACATCGGCAAACAGACTTTTGAGGAGATATGGAACGGAGAGGTTGCGCGGGATATGCGCGCTTCTTTTGTAAGCGGCGAAATGAAAGGCTGTATCAGGAACAGCTGCGAAGCTCTCATCGACCATTTTTCAGTGCTGGATACGTTTAAAAAACCTGTTGCGGAAAATCTCGGCGCTCTTTTTGAAAGGCCGGACTCTGTGGAATCCATCTTCCTTTTGCGTTCGGCGCCTCTGTTCCAATCTTACCTTGCTGTAGAAGCGCTTACGCGGAAGTTTCCGAACGCGGTAATCGATATGGTGACAAACAGGGACGGCGTAGTGGAAGGCGTACATTGGGACGAGGCCGTAAATGCCATGGTTTACTCCGGGGAGACATTTGAACCGAATGAGTTTGCGGAATGGCCGCGCTCTAAAAACGGAAACGGCGGATACTCTCTTGCCGTGATGATTTATAACAACGCAAAAAGGGATGGGTACGAAAAGGCGGAGCAGGTTATCCGCTCGATTAGCGCAAAAAACCATGTAGGAATAATGCCGGACGGCTCGACAGTGCGCCTTTGAGCATCTGCGGATAATAGATCGTTCCCGCTTATTTGCATTTTGTCGTATGCAAGTTTTAATTTTCCGTGATACGATTTAGCTTGTAAAATTTCAGGGAGTTATTCGATGACTAAAGCCGTGCCCGAATCCGTCAGGCTGCTCACTACAGCCGGCCTCGGAAGGGAAAATACGGATGCCGAGTTCAACCGGATATGGCCCGACATCGAGAAGCTATATGATGGCGGCGGCCCGGAAATCTTTAAAACATTTTCACGCCTTGTTTACGGCTCTTTTACGGACGGCTTTCTGGCGGGCCGTACAGCCAAACATCATTATCACCAGCTAAAATATTACTTCGATTTTGTTATGTCGGACCTGGAACCGATGGCGGTGGACGGGGATCTTCCGGGTGCGCTGGTGAAGGTGGGGGATACGCCGGTGGAGTCGCTGCCGAACGGCGACCCTGTAATGGCCTCCACGGAAATAATGATACATGCCATGGACTCGCCGTTCATCTTTGAAAACCTGCTCGGATATCTGAACCTTTCAGAATTTCACGTGTTATCCGGTATCCACCCGGTAATGACGGTCAGGCGCGAAAATGGGCATATCGTCGAGATATTGCCTCCGGAAGAAGATGGCCCGAAGGAGGTTGCAATAAATTTCAAGATAAGAAAGGTGGTCAATCCGGAGACCGTCCATAGGCTTGAGACGGAAATCAGGTCGATACTCAACGCGTTGTTTCTTTCCGTGGCCGATTTTAAAACGATGACCGAAGAGACAAAAAGGTTTTGCGGCGATCTGGTAAAGGACCCGCCGGACCTCACGGATGCCAGGGAGACGGCGGAGTTTCTCGATTGGCTTGTGCCGGGCAATTACATTTTTATGGGTATAACCAGCTTCGCTGTAGAAAAAAGCGGCGGTAAATACAGACTTAAAGAAAAGAAGGGAAGCAGTTACGGCGTTTACCGCAACCTCAAGCTGATGGATGATGTTTATCCCGGACTGACGGGGGAGATTGAAAAACGAACGCTACAGACATTCGACCGCCGGTACATGATGATGTTCGACTTTCTTACGAACTCCTCTTCAATCATCTACCACAGGCAGGCCGTTGACGCCGTTATAGTGCGGCAGTACGGCAAGGACGGCTTGCCTCGCTCCGTGACCGTTCTGCTGGGGCGGCTCGCGCGCAGCGCGGAGATGAGCAGGGCGTCCGATATCCCTTTCCTTCGGAAAAAGTTCGAGCGGATAATCAGCCTGGAAAAAATACGGAAAAATTCCCACCTCTATCGAGAGTTCCTGTCCGTGTTCAACCACATGCCGAAAAAGGAACTTTTTTACATAGACAGAAAAACGCTTACGGCGCTGTTGAATATTTCAGCCTCTCTTCAAAGCGACGACGAAGTTCAGCTTCTCGTGCGGTATAACCCGGATTTCGAATACCTGACCGTGATACTGCTTTTTTCCGCGAAGAAATACAGCGCCGAGAATGTCAACCTTTTAAAAGAATATTTTAATACTACCCTGGGCATGGAGATGGTCTATGTCGAGGCCGTGCAGTCCGCTACCGTTACCCAGGTTTTTATCTATTTCAAGGCGGAACAGGGAATGCCGCCCGATTTGGACGCGATGAAAATGTCCGTTGAAATCCGTGAACTTCTTACCACGTGGGATCAGCGGGCTGTCAACAAACTGGTTACAATGTTGGGCGATCAGGCGGGATTCGCGCTTTTCAATAGGTACAGGAAAAGGCTTACGGATCTTTACAGGCAGGCTGTAAAGCCGGAAGAGGCCGCCGCCGATCTCCAGATGCTCGAGCGGGTGGAGGAGGCGGAGAGCCTGCAGATAGACGTTAACCGCACATCCCCCGCTTCCGCCACGCTCAGGATTTACTGGAACAGGGAACTGGACCTGATGAAGCTGATTCCCACGTTCAGGAACATGGGGCTTTACGTTAAAGAAGAGATAGCGCTCCCGCTCGAGAAGGTATACGGCAAAAGCCTTTTCATCGAGCTTTTATATCTGGAAGACAGCGAAGAGGGTATAAAACGCATTGAGACGTCAAAGAGCAAGCTGCTGGAGGCGCTTCAACAGATAATCACCGAAAAGGTGGAAGACTGTCCCCTTAACAGGCTTGTGTTACTTGCCGGATTCGACTGGAATCAGGTGGACCTTATTCGGGGATATAAAAACTACCTCCTTCAGATTAACAAATCAGTTAATCCCAATTCCATAATAGGAACCATAAACAAATACCCTGCTCTCGTGGCGCTGATTGTTTCGTGCTTTGAGGAAAAATTCGATCCGTCGCGCGGCGACGAAAAGAAATTGAAAAAGATAAAAACAGAGTTTGAAAAAGGGCTTGAAGAGATAACCGACCTCACGGAAGATAACATTCTGCGCATGCTTTACAACATTGTAGAAAATACAGTGCGCACGAACTACTTCAAGCCGAGGACCGACTACTATACCTCCTTCAAGTTCAACTGCCGCGGCATTATGCAGATGCCGAAACCTGTGCCGATGGCGGAGATATACGTTCACACTCCGTTCCTGGAAGGCGTGCATCTGCGCGGCGGCAAGGTTGCAAGAGGCGGCTTGCGTTGGAGCGACCGGCCGGACGATTTCCGCACGGAAATCCTCGGCCTCATGAAAACGCAGATGGTAAAAAATTCCGTCATCGTGCCGGTCGGCTCGAAGGGCGGATTCGTGCTGAAGCAGATGAAATTCAAAACCGCCACCGACAGGGATACGGCGTTCAAGCGGCACTATCAGATATTCATACGCGGCCTGCTGGATATTACGGATAACCTGATCGAGGGCAACCCGGTCCGGCCCGAATCAGTAGTCTGTCTGGACGATCCGGACCCGTATCTCGTAGTGGCGGCCGACAAAGGGACGGCAAAAATGTCCGATGCGGCGAACGAGATATCGAAGGACTACCGGTTCTGGCTCGGCGACGCGTTCGCGTCCGGCGGCGCCGTAGGCTACGACCATAAAATATACGGCATAACCGCGCGAGGCGCCTGGGAGTGCGTTAAACGGCATTTCCGCGAACTCGGCACCGATATACAAAACGAGTCGATTACCGTAGCCGGCATCGGCGACATGGGCGGCGACGTGTTCGGCAACGGTATGCTCGCTTCGCGCAAGATAAAGCTGGTTGCGGCATTCAACCACATGCACATATTCCTTGATCCCGGCCCCGACCCGGAAAAATCGTACCTTGAGCGCGAGCGGCTTTTCAAAACGCCCGGCAGCAGCTGGATGGATTACGATAAAAATATTATCTCAAAAGACGGCGGCGTCTATTTCCGTTTTGCAAAAGCGGTGCCTATATCCAAGAAGATGCAAAAACTTCTCGGCATAAAAAAAGAAAATTTGAGCGGCCAGGATCTTGTGCGGGCGATTCTCGCCATGCCGGTTGACCTTCTTTACTGCGGAGGAATAGGCACCTACATCAGGGCGAGTAATGAAACAAACCTCGATGTGGGCGACAAGGCCAACGACCCTGTCCGCATAACGGCCGATCAACTGAAGGCAAAGGTGATAGGGGAGGGCGCCAACCTGGCGATTACCCAGCGCGCGCGGATAGAGTACGCGCGCCTCGGAGGGATACTGAACACGGATGCCGTGGATAACTCCGGCGGTGTTGATATGAGCGACCACGAGGTAAATCTGAAAATACTGCTGGAGATACTGATTTCCAGGAACGAGATGAAGGGCGGGGAGGACCGCGACGATTTCTTCATGAAGATGGGGCCGGAAGTGGCCGAACATGTTCTTGAGGACAACTATCTGCAAAGCGCCGGCATATCGCTTGACCAAAAGCGAAGCGTTAAGAAACTGGGGCTCTTTTGCGATTACGTTGACGATAGCGTATCAAAGGGCAGGCTCGACCGCGATGATGAGGAGATACCGGAACGGGAGGAGCTTCTGCTCTTTTCCGAAGAACCGGGCTATATGCCGCGCCCGGTTCTGACAATTCTTTTCAGCTACGAAAAGATGCGCCTCTACCAGGTACTGCTGGAATCTCCCATAGTGGGCCTTGCTTTTTCTGAGCGGTATTTCATCGGTTATTTCCCAAAGGTTCTTTCGCAGGACTACGCCGCTAGTCTTAATCTGCATAGCCTTAAAAAAGAGATCATCGCTACGGTGATAAGTAACAAACTGGTGAACCAGGCAGGGGCGACCTTTGCCTATGGTATTGAACGCGCCACGGGATGCAAGCCGTGGGAGGCGGTGCGCGCCTACATGATAGTGGAAAATCTGCTCAAGGCCGACGAGTTCAGGAAGATGGTGCACAGCCTGGATAACACCATAAGCGCCAGGGAGCAAAACCGTTATCTCCTGCAGATGGAAAACATCATCGCACGCGAGGTTTTATGGATGCTAAAACATATGCCCACGGACAGGATAAGCTTC
>JBHHVT010000079.1:0-9721 GCA_046754425.1 Nitrospinota bacterium
CTGGAATAAAATTCAACAACGATAACTTCAAATTTATTGCGGTCAACATTTTGCTTCGAAAGGTAATGAAGGATATGGAAACTTTCACGTACCGACCAGTCGACAAGAATTAAGCTTACCTTTGGCGCAGTCCTTGAACTGCGCTTAACTATTTTCATCGTGTGCGGGCCGCTCCTTTAGCCCGCCGACTGACACTTGTACTTATAGTAGGCGACGAGTGTGCTGGGATCCTGAATTTCCGAACTCGATGCCATATCATACATTTCGTTAGTCGAATAAAATCGCAGCTCCCGGTGACCAGGTTCGTTGGAGGTAAAAGGGCGCGATATTTCGCACTCAAGGGCGGCAAACAAATGTATCCTTGCGGCGAGTATACCCGCGTCCGGAGCTATGAGTCCAAGCGAACGCATTGACTCCTCTTTGCAGGTAAGTCCCGTTTCTTCCTCAAGCTCACGCATCGCTGAAACTACGGCCGATTCCCGATCATCTATAAACCCGCGTGGAATCTCCCATGAGCTTGCCGAAACGGCATGGCGATGTATCTTCAGCAGTCCAATCGCTCCTTTGTATATAGGCAAAACCGCGGTGCCGGTAACAAGATTAGCCGCGGAATGCCTCGGCGAGACAACGATATAATCTTTTATGGACGACTTATCGTCAAAATGAATTTCATCCATAAACACGTCAAGAACTCTATTTTTACAAACTAGCGTTCTTTTCATTATCTCTTGGCCCGATTCATTTTCAACTGTCATAAAAAGAGATTCGCTCAACACCTATTGTTCTGTTAAACCCGGATTTCAATCCACACCCAGTCCTTATACATTTGTATAAAGTGTATTTTTTATCATCGTATACCCCTTCACCAGCTCCTTGATGCCGTCACCCAGAGAATGCTTGGGTTTCCAGCCGGTGGCTTCTATCTTCTCATTGGAAACGATGTAATCGCGCTTATCAAGGTCCTCACCGATTTCCGCTTCCAGAAAATGAAATTCGGGGACATGCTTTTCAATTTCCTGGCAGAGTTCCAACTTTGAGAGGTTGGCTTCAGAAAGCCCAACGTTATACGGTTCGTTTTTCATGCTTTCGAAATTATCTATCGCGTGCATGAACGCCCGCGCGACATCCCGAACGTGGATGTAGTTTCGCTTGAAGTGGCTTTCAAACAAAACTATGAAACGGTCATTGACTGCCCTGTATGTAAAATCGTTTACCAAAAGGTCTATCCTCATCCTGGGTGACATCCCGAATACTGTGGCAAGGCGGAACGTTAAACCGTTATCGCGCTCCAGGATGGCCTTCTCCGCGGCGACCTTGTCCTTGCCGTATTGTGATATCGGCCGCAACGCCGTCTCCTCCGTGCAGTATATTCCCTTTTCTCCAATTCCGTAGCCGCTGTTGGTTGTCGGATATATTACCCGCTGCTCCTTGCTTAACAGTTTTAACATCTTCGCAATGCTGTGATAGTTGGTAGTCGAAGCTCCTTCAGGATCCCTGCTGCAAAGGGGCGCGCCCACAAGCGCGGCCAGCGGGATGATGATATCCATTCCCTGCACGGCCTTTTTAATAACGGATTCATTTCGCACATCACCGTTTATCGCTTGAAAGTTATGCATGTGGCAGACGTGGTTAAGGCTGCTCTGCCTGAACATAAAATTGTCGAGTACCGTTACCTTGTGTCCCGCGTTTAAAAGTTCGGGAACAAGCGTGGAACCGAGATAGCCCGCGCCGCCCGTGACCAGGATGTTAAAACTCACAATTAAATCTCCTTTAATGAAAAACCGGTTACAAAAAAAGTTTTGTCGTCAAAACATCTCCTGTTCCACACACAGGCAAAGCGCGTGGCCCATAACGATATGCAGCTCCTGAATAGTGCTTGTCTGCGACCCGTTTGCGATTATGCAGTAATCCGCAATTCCCTTAACGTCACCTCCGCTGCCGCCACAAAAAACGATCGTTGCAATTCCCATCGCCTTGCACTTCGTTATCGCATTAATAATGTTCTCCGATTTGCCGGAAGTGGTTATGCCTAAAAAAACGTCTCCTCCGCGCATCTTGCCTTCAACCTGCCGGGCAAAAACCTGATCGTATCCGTAGTCGTTGCCGATCGCCGTAATAATCGAACTGTCAACCGTCAGCGCCTCGGCCGGCAGAGGTGCGCGGTCTTTTGCCAGTTTACTTACGAATTCCGCCGCGATGTGCTGTGCGTCGGCCGCGGATCCGCCGTTACCGGCAATATACAAACGACCGCCGTTTTTATATGCCTTCACCACCGTGCTTACGGCCTTTTGAAACTCTTCCAGCATCTCCACGCCGTCAAGAAAATCACGCTTGGCGTCAATCGAGGCCCGCAGCATCTGCTTTAATGTTTCAGCGTATTTCATATTTTCCACATTCCCCTACTTGCGCAAACCATGACCGGAAAAAACAGTGACTATTAAACTGAACAAAGTTCTTTGACGGCTGTAGCTACCCTGTTAACGTCAGGATAATACAACTGCTCCAGATTGTAGCCTGCCGGTGTCGGCAAGTCCGGAAGCCCGATTCTTCTTACGGGCGCTTTCAGGTAATCAAATCCTTTTTCAGCCGCAATACAGCCCAGTTCCGCGCATACGCCTCCCATCTCCCACCCGGTATCCAGGACCAGTATCCGTCCGGTTTTGCGCAGCGATTCCAGAATAATATCTTCATCAATCGGCTTTACGGTACGAAGGTCTATTACATCCGCGCTGATACCATCTTTTTCCAGCTCACCCATCGCCTTTATCGCGATATCCAGAATATGCGATGTTCCGACAATGGTAATATCCTTCCCGCGGCGCCTGTAGACGCCTTTGCCGATTGGGACATGGTAGATGCCTTCGGGAACTACCCCCTTTTGGTTCATCATCCAGCGGTGTTCAAAAATAAGTACCGGGTTGTTGTCCGCTATGGCCGAAAGCATAAGCCCCTTCGCGTCGTACGGCGTTGAAGGCATGATTATCTTTAAACCCGGCACCGTAAGCAGCATTCCCTGAATAGCCTGCGAGTGCTGTGAACCGGAGCCCCATCCCCTGCCTATTGCGGCCCAGATAACCATCGGAGCCCGCGACTTCCCGTTATCCACCCAATGCACTTTCGCCGCGTGATTCACTATTTGACTAAACGCCAGTATAAGAAAATCAGGCCTGTTGTGAAAATAGACTGGACGCATACCGCTCATCGCCGCGCCTACACAAATGCCGGTTAGCCCTTCCTCCGACAGTGGAGTATCGAACACCCGTTCATCGCCGAACTTTTCCTGAAGCCCTTTCGTAACGCCAAACATCCCGGCAGGATCGTCGACACCCTGCCCCAGCGCAAATACGGACTTGTCCAGCTCCATGGCGGTTACAAGCGCCTCGTTAAGAGCCTGCGAGTACGTTACTACGCGCCCCTCTCCGGCTGACGGCTCGTCGGCAACCTGCCTGCTAATTAATGCCGCTGCCCAGGGCATATCTTCCTTTCAACGCTAATCGGCATATTGGAAACTGTAAAGGTCGTCTTTAGCGGGATTGGGACTTGAAATGGCGAAATCGAATGCCTCTTTAATCTCAATCCTTATCTTTTTTTCAATTTCTTCGCGCATGGCGCCGTCAAACATTCCCTTGCTCTTAAAGTAATCAAAGAAACTCTCAATGGGGCAATACTTTTGCCATTGACTGACCTCTTCCGGATCGCGGTATCCTTTGTTGGTGTCGTCAACGGCGCCGCCGTGTCCGCGCCACCTGTACGCGCGGGATTCTATAAATGTAGCGCCGCCGCCGCTGCGCGCCCGTTCAACGGCCTCGCTGGCCGCTTCGTAGACTTCCAGTACGTTCGTTCCATCCACAACGCAGCTATTAAGGCCGAAACTTTCTGCTTTCTTATAGATATCTACAGGAGGCTGCCTTTTTGCTATCGGTGTGAATACGGAAAAAAAGTTATTTTCACACACATATACGATCGGCAATTTTTTAAGCGCGGCAAAGTTAATGCCCTCCCACGTAGCGCCTTCTTCCGTCGCCGCGTCTCCCAAAAAACCTACAGTCACCTTGTCCGATTTTTTCAATTTCGACGCAAGCGCCATTCCGGTCGTAATGGGAATGCATCCCGCTACAATGGCGGATGTTCCCATCATGCCGGCATCCTTGTCCATCAGGTGCATGGAGCCGCCGCGCGAACCGACACAGCCGGTGGAGCGGCAGTACATTTCGGCCAGCATTGCCTTCAAGTCGCCGTTCTTTGCAAGGTAATTGCCGTGCGAGCGATGTGTGCCGAACACCTGGTCGCTTTTGCGCAGCGCCGCGCATACGCCGACCGACGTCGCCTCCTGACCAATGACAAGGTGAATGGGGGTCTTCATCTCGTCTTCTTGGTAACGGTCAGCGATTTCTTCTTCTATCAAGCGGATACGCAACATTGAACTAAAAAGCGACTGGAGGAAATCCTTATCGTATTTCCCGTCAAACTTTTTAAAACTCTCAGGTCCACTGCCTTTGTATGGGTGTTGAATCATGCGGTTTTTCTCACAATATTATTATTAAACTCTGCCGATAGCCTTATAATTCAAAGTGTAACGATTCGATTTTCCGGAACATCCTATCACACATGCCGTACGCTTACTTGTCGTAATTCACTCGTTTTATTTTATGTTTTACGACACCTTCTATATGTTCGCGCGTCTGCCTGCCGAATTTTTTCTCCAGCGACTCCAGGTAAATCGTGTTCGTAAAATACTTGTCGAATGCCTCGTCACGAAATTTCAGCACCTGTCCCGCGGAGAGTTTCAAGGTAGGCAGCGGTAATGTCTCCATTGCATGCTGCGAGAACCAGTGCCATTTTTCCGGCATGGGCCATCGCTTTTCAACCGCCAAGCCATACAGCTTCGAACCCGGATACGCCATCGCGCAGTAAAAGTTCGCAAACTCGCAGTTCAAATCCATTGCGAGATCAAGCGTCTCCTGCATGCTCTCCATCGTGTCGTCCGGCAGTCCGAAGATATAGTTGCCTATGATGTATATTCCCGAATCCTGAATCATCTCCACCGTATTTTTTATATCTTCAACACCAGTCATTTTCACCACGCCGTCACGGACGTGTTGGCTTGCGGACTCGATGCCAAGCGCGAGCCAGTTTATTCCCGCTTTTTTAAGTTTTTCCAAAATGTACGGTTTTACTGTGTCCACGCGGGCGTACGCCCATATGTTCAGACCGTAATCGCGTTCAATCAGGAGGTCGCAAATGGCCTCGACATGCCTGTAATTAAGCACGAACATTTCGTCAACGAACTTTATACTCTTTACGCCGTATTTATCGACAAGCAGGTCTATCTCTTCGACGACCGCCTGCGGGCTCCGCATTCGATAGCTGGAGCCCCCGAAAGGGGCGTTGATGCAGCAAAAACTGCACTTGTAGGGACAGCCCAGTGTCGTGTAGATAAGACCGTACGGCTGTCTGTCGAGGCCGCCGAAGCAGTGCCAGTTATGCGCCCGATATCTGTCCATCGGCAGAAGGTCCCACGCCATCGGTGGAAGCTCCTTAAGAAGCGGAGCCGTCGGGTTGGAACAGACATGACCGTTGTTCCTGTACCAAAGACCGGCCACCTTTCCGAGGCCGTCGGTATCGTCACTTTTCAACAACCGTATAAGGTCGGGAATTGTATTCATCCCTTCCCCTTCACAAGCAAAGTCGGGTTTTTCCTCGCTTAACGTCCGTTCAGGCAGTGCGGAAACGTGAACACCTCCCATCAGCGTGCGCGTGTCCGGAGCATGCTCCTTGATTGCCCTTATAGTCATACCGGCAGCGGTCATTTTTTGCGTTGATGCGGACGGCTGCGAACCGTACACGATGACAGCGGCAAGCAGCGGATTTTCCGCCGCAATCCGTCTGCCCGCCTCATCCTGCGATATGCCTTCAGCTTCAGCGTCCAGCACCTTTACAGAAAGGCCGTTCTGGCGCGCCGTTGTGGCAAGAAGACCAACCCATAATGGAGGTTCGATTGCGGTAAGCGTGTTACTCAGCCCCTGGTAAACCAGCTTTTGGTTGCCGGGATTAACCAGTATCAAATCCAGCCGGGTGGGTTTCATATAATTTTATTGTCCCCTACTTACTATACTTTAAATATATCCGCGACAGATGTTTTTCGATTGATAACTGCCTGCTCATAATAAATATTTCTTTTGGCCGGTTAAGTCAATCCGGCAGTTTATTGTAATTTGGCATCTCATCTCTGAATTCATCTTTTTTCGGATACACTTTACCTTTTACCAAGAAGTTCCCCGGACCTTTGATAGTCTTCCGGCACGCCGATATCTATGAAACGTCCGTTTGACACATAACCGTAAAACCGTGCGCTGGATTCGATCATGGCCGGAAAGAGATCGTTTTCAACCGAAAAGGAGTCGCCAGCGCGCCATTTCGTCGCATCAAGCGCGGTTTTATTTATGATGTAAACGCCGCCGTTTATCAAACTGTTTCCGGCATCCGGCGCGCCGTTAAAATCGGTTATTCTTGCGTCGGATTCCAGCTTTACGCTTCCATACCTCATGTTTTCTTTCACCTGATGGAGCGCGACGGTCACATCTGAATTTTTTCGGCTATGCAGATTTTCCATGTCGGACAGGTCGACTTCAAAAAACGTATCCCCGTTTAAAAGAATAAACGATTTTTGCTTTTTAAGTTTCCCTACGCTCAATAGCAGACCGCCGCCGGTGCCAAGAGGTTTATCTTCCACCGCGTAAGTTATCTCCGCATCCCTGTACATGTCGCCGAACCTTCTCTCTATAACTTCACGTTTGTACCCGACGGATAGAATGAACCTGCTCACACCCTGATCTATCCAGTAATCTATCTGGTGCTCCAGAAAGGGCCTGCCGCCGACAGGCGCCATCGGTTTCGGCAGGTCCGGCACCTGCTCCCGAAGCCGCGTTCCCAATCCACCGGCCAGAATAATCGCTTCCATTAATGATTTTCCGGTAACGGGCGGACTCCGTCAGCCTCCAACCGCATCCAGTACTTCACGGAGCCTTTCGAGTTGAGGGGTAATATCTGTCGGATGGTTGCCCACAAAGAAACCTCTGTCGTGAGCCATATCGGCGTTTTTTATCTCTCCCACTGTCTCATAATCAAAATGTTTTATTACCGGGTGACGCAGGAAGTTGCCGCCGGTAATTATCCTGTACCCGATATCGGCTTTCTTTAACGCATTAAATGCCGTCTGCCTTTCGATTCCGAATTTCGGGTTCAGTATAACGGTAAAGGCAAACCACGAGCTTTTACCGTTTTCTTTTTGAATTATAAACCGTTCGTCGCCGTCGAACAGTTCTTGAAAAAGTCTGCCGTTCTTTCTTCTGGCTTCAAGAAGGTTGTCGAGTTTTTTCAACTGCTCTACCCCCACGGCCCCGCTCAGTTCCAACGGCCTGGCGTTGTAACCGGGCAGTATGAAATTGTAAGCCTCGTAGAACTCGCCGCCTCTCTTCTCGAAAATCTTCGTATCCGCAGGCAGATCCCTCGTCCAGCCGTGCGCACGCATCGATTTGGCGGTGTGATACAACTCCTCGTTATCGGTAACGAGGACGCCTCCCTCCATTGTCGATATATGATGCGAGAAAAAAGAACTGAATGTCCCAATGTCGCCGAATGTGCCCGTAAGCCGTCCGTCAAGCGACGCTCCCATAGATTCACAGTTATCTTCAAAAAGATAAAGTCCGTGTTCATCGCAAAAACCGCGCATCACATCGAGAGCGCAAGGATTGCCGAGAATGCTGACAGCCACAACCATTTTCGTGCGGGGCGTGAGCGCTTCTTCAAGTTTTGATACGTCCATGTTCAGCGTTTCCAGATCGACATCGATGAACTTCAGTTTCAGGCCGTACTGCTGAAGCGGATAATAGGTTGTGGACCACGAGATAGCGGGAACTATAACCTCGTCCCCGCGTTTAAGAGGATTTTTTCTGTTATAGAAAAGAGCGGCGGTTCCGACGAGATTGGCCGTTGAGCCGGAGCTTACCATCAGGGCGTGCTTTACGCCGAACTTCTTTTCAAAATCTCTTTCAAAGCGGCTTACGTTTTCACTCATTGTGAACATCCCGCCGTCTATTACTTTATGGAGCGCCTCTATCTCTTCGCCGCCCCACGAACTGCTGGCCAATTCATAAAACACTATAAAACTCCTGTCGTTGGATTATCAGTTAACTGTCTTATCCGGATGCGCCGCCGCGTTTTGGGCGACAGTGTGTCACGCGGCTTCTTGCATAACATTTTTCAAAAACCAGTCGTACGTTCTTTTTATGCCTTCATCAAGCTCGACCTTCGGCTTCCATCCGCTTTCAAGTATTTTAGAGCTGTCGAGAAATTTCCGGGGAGAACCGTCCGGTTTTGATCTGTCCCATTCAATTTGTCCGCGGTATCCTACCACCCTTTTAATTATGTCGGCAATTTCTCTTATTTCGTAATCACGTCCCGTTCCGATATTTAACGGAAAAACGAGCTGTTCCGCATCCGTATCCAATAGATGTATGCAGGCGTCCACAAGGTCGTCAACATATATCGACTCCCTGCGCGGACTGCCGCTTCCCCAAAGGGTAATGCTTTTGCTTTCGTCTGATTTTGCCTCGTGAAAGCGCCTGATTAGCGCAGGGATAACGTGGGACCTTTGCGGGTCGAAATTATCGTTCGGGCCGTAGATGGTGTTCGGGATTACCGGTAAAAAACGGACGGCCTTATGCTGCCTGTTTAATGCCAGACACATCCGGACGCCCGCGAGCTTCGCAATGGCGTATGGCATGCTCGTTTCCTCCGGCTTCCCCGTAAGGAGCATATCCTCACTCATCGGCTGCGGGCAATCTTTGGGGTACATGCAGGATGAACCGAAAAAGAGAAACTTTTCAACGCCCGTCCGCTGGGCCGCTTTCATCGTATTCATCTGTATGGCAAGGTTTTCTAGGATAAAGTCCGCCGGAAAATCCCTGTTGTATATGATGCCGCCAACAAGACCGGCGGCCATAATAACCAGTTTTGGACTGGCTCGGATGGCACCACGACCGTTTCGAGACCCCACCGGGCGCCGAGGTGATCGCCCGCAACGGCGCCGGCCCTCAGCTCTTCCGTGTCGCTCGAAGCGTGGGCACCCAGTTCCATCCCGAGGTCGACCTGGGCATCCTCGACGCCTGGCTCGCCAACGCGACCGACGAGTACCTGGAAGAGCACGGTGTCGACGTCGAGACCCTGAGGGACGCCACCCGAGCCAACGAGGCCGCGGCCCGCCGCCGCTGCGATCGGCTCGTGGACTGGTTCCTCGACGACGTAAGCGGTCTCGGGGCGAGGCTCGCGACCTGAGCGCGGCAGGCGGCTTCAGCGGGCCTCGAGGGTGGTGCCCCCGCTCCAGGTGTTGGCCACCTGGCGGTAGTAGCCGCCGATCATCTCGATCGGTTCGAGGCGGCTGACCTCCTCGAAGGCGGCCGGGTGGAGGTGCAGCTCGGCAGTGCCCGAGTAGCAGGGCCCGACCTCCACGTCGTGGCCCCTCATCGTCACGAGCTCGTCGAGCGAGTCGGAGCCGTCGATCTCGATGCGCGGCATCCACCGGCTGTGCAGCATGGGATGGCCGTTGACGAACCCGGCCGACTCGGCCTCGGCTTCGATGGTGAAGTGCGCCTCGAGCAGTCGTTGCCCGTAGGCGCTGCAGGTGGCGCCGAAGCGGCCACCCGGGGCGAGGCGGGGACCG